>JANMSA010000239.1:0-12198 GCA_031388865.1 Acidobacteriota bacterium
GACAGCGAGACCATTGGCCGCGAGCTGGCCACCACCACGGGGGACATGCGCGTGCTGCGGGAGGATGTGGAAGCAGGGCAGCGCGCGCTCGACGAGCGTCTGAACGCGCTCGCCGAAGCCACCGCGCTACGCACCGAGGTCACGTCGCTGCGGAGCGAGCTGGAGCTCGTGCGCACGGCGAATCAGAACGCGGAACGGGTCATCGGCGAGCTGCGCGACGCGAACATCGACGCGGAGTCGCGGATCGGCGAGCTCAATCGCCGCACGACCGACCTGGCCCGCACCGCCGCGGACGTGGAGGTTTTGAAGACAACCGTCGAACGGCTCGTCCGCAGACCGCCGAACGGATGACACGGTGACGCGCATCCTGATCGGCGTGCACGTGCACGCGGAGCCGGCCCGGCTCCGCTCGACGCTCGCTTCGCTCGCCGCGCACACCGGCGTCGAGCACGAGCTGCTCCTCCTCGGCGACGGCGCCGACGCCGAGACCACCGACGCGCTGCGCACACTGAATGTGGCGCAGTCCTCGACGACGCAGGCGCGCGGTGCGCCGGCCTGCTTCAACCGGCTGGCCTCGCACGCGGCGGACGTGATCGTGCTGCTGGAGAGCGGCGCGAACGTCGGGCCGCGCTGGCTGGAGCTCCTCCTCGACGCGCTCGCGACACCCGGCGTCGGTCTGGCCGGCCCGAGCACGAACGACTCTTGGAACGAGCAGGGCGTGTTCCGCGGCGCGTGCGCCGACGAGGCGTCCATCGCCGCGACCGCTTCGGATGCGTTGCGGCGATTCGGCGGCGCGGCGCGCACGCTCGGGCCGCTCTACAGTCTGGCCGACTTCTGCTACGCCGTCCGCCGCGGGGTCATCGACGCGGTCGGCGCCGCCGACGAGTCGTACGCCCTCGGCCCGTGCTGGGAGATGGACTACAACATCCGCGCCGCGCGCGCGGGCTTTCGCGGCGTGTGGGTGGGCGCGTCGTACGTCCACCGCGCGCCGTTCACGGTGCGGCGGCAGACCGAGGAGGCGCGGCGGTTCGTGAAGAGCCGGCAGCTCTACCAGGACCGCTTCTGCGGCGCGCGCCTGCGCGGGCAGAAACACGACTATCGCGAGCATTGTCGCGGCGATGCCTGTCCGAACTTTGCGCCGGCGTCGCTCATCGCCATCCGTCGCCTCCCGGCGCAGCAGACACCGCCGGCACGACAGGCGCCGAACATCCAGGTGGCCGACTCGCCGCTCGTCACCTGCATCATGCCGACGCGCAACCGCCGTGAGCTGGTGCGCGCGTCCATCCGCCTCTTCCAGCGCCAGGACTATGAACGCCGCGAGCTGGTGATCGTCGACGACGGCGAAGACCGCGTCGAAGACCTCGTCCCCTCCGGCGATCGCTTCCGGTATGTCGCTCTCCCCTCCCCGCAAACCCTCGGCGCGAAACGCAACCTCGCCTGCAGCGAGGCGAGCGGCACGCTCGTCGCGCACTGGGACGACGATGACTGGTATCCGTCGAATCGCCTGAGCATGCAGATCGCCGCGATGGGCGACGCGGACCTCTGCGGCAGCTCGCGCCTCTACTTCCGCGACGACGCCTCGCGCCGCGGCTGGGAGTACCGCTACGCCGGGCCCGGTCCATGGATAGCGGGCACCACCTTTCTCTATACGCGCGCGTTCTGGAGCCGCAACCGGTTCTCCGACCGCACCAGTGGCGAGGACGCTGATTTTTTCTGGCGCACCTCCGACCGCAAGGTCATGGACCTGGCCGATCCGCGACTCTGCATCGCGACCATCCATCCGCACAACACCATCGCGCGGGACGTCACCGGCGCGTTCTGGCGTCCGCATTCATTCGACGACATCCGTAAAGTCATGGACGACGACGAGAAGGCGCACCAGCCGCTCGTGTCGTGCATCATGCCCACCTTCAACCGCCGCCGCTTCGTGCCGATGGCGCTGCGCTGGTTCGCGGCGCAGGACTGGCCGAACCGCGAGCTGATCGTGGTCGACGACGGCGACGATCCGGTGGAGGACGTCGCCGCCGGCGCGCCGAACGTGCGCTACTTCCGCATGACGCGGCGCGCTTCCATCGGCGTGAAGCGCAACTTCGCCTGCGCGCGTGCGGCAGGCAGCATCATCGCCCACTGGGACGACGACGACTGGTACGCACCCGAGCGCCTGCGCCGGCAGCTCGAGCCGCTCGTCGACGGACGGGCCGACATCACGGGACTGGTCAGCACGTTCATTCTCGACCTCCGCGGCGCCGCGTTCTGGACGATGCACGGCGACCTGCATCGCACGGCATTCGTAGGCGACGTACACGGCGGCACGCTCGTATTCCGCCGCGCGGTCCTCGACAGCGGTCTCCACTACCCCGACTCCAATTTGGCCGAGGATGCGGCGCTGCTGCGCGCGGCCACGTCGCGCGGCTTCACCCTGGCGCGCCTCGCCAACGGCGGCGTGTTCGTCTACGTCCGGCACGGCCGCAACGCGTGGAGCGAGTTCCAGCCCGGCACGTTCGGCCAGGCCGCGTCGTGGGTGCGCACCGACGCGCCGCCCGCCTTCGACGCGGCGACGATGAACGCGTACCTCCAAGCATCGCATTCGTGAGGCGTACTGGCCGGCCTCTACCTCGACGCCAGCACGGAGCGGCTGCGCGAGTTCCTCACTGGACCGTGGCCGGTCCGCCCCCGGCATCACATTCAACGAAGGGCGGGAGAACCCCCGCCCTTCTTGTTGGCCGAGAGCATCCCCACGACGAAGGTGGTCACGCTCCCGACGACTGCATACCAGGGCCAGGCCACCTTCGTCGCGAAGGCCACCATACTCACCGCCAGGAGCCCCGCGGTCATTCCTGTGAGCGCCGAGACGGTGTTCGCGCGTTTCGTGGCGCCGAGGAAGAAGACGCCCAGGATCGGGCCGTTGATGAGCGACGCCACGGCCAGTGCCGTTCCGAGCGCAGAGCGCGCCGTGTACTGCAGCGCAACGCCGACGGCGATCTGCGCGATCCCTGCGAGGACGATAATGACGCGCGAAAGGCGCATCTTGCGGCGCTCGTCGCGGGGACGAAAGAGATCGCCGACGACCGTCGAGGCGATCGCACTCAGCGACGACGACATGGCTGCCGCAAGAATCGCAGCGACGACCAGTCCCGAGAGTCCCGGTGGCAGATGGTTGGCGATGAAGTGCGGGAAGACCTGATCGGGAGCGGTGACGGGTGCCGCGTTTCCGTAGAACGCGAACAGCAGCACTCCGATAAAGAGGAACACCGCGAACTGCACGAGCACGACGAAGCCCGAGGTCACGACCGCTTTGGCCGCGCTGCGCGGACGGTCCGTGCAGAGGTAGCGCTGCACCATGTACTGGTCGGTGCCGTGTGTGGAGAGCGTGAGGAACGTCCCGCCGATGAGGCCGGACCAGAAGGTGTAGGTCCTGGTGAGGTCGAGGGAGAAGTCGAAAAGGCGGAACTTGTTCGCGGCGGTACCGAGGGCGATGGCGTGGCTCAGACCGACCTCGTTGCTGAGCACCACCGCCGCCGCGATCGCACCACCAACGTAGATCGCGAGCTGCACGACCTCGATCCAGACGATGGCCTCGATTCCGCCGATGAGCGTGAAGATGGTCATCACCACCCCCAGGCCAATGATGGCGCCGCTGACGCCGAGGCGCTCGACCAGGGCCACCAGGACGTACGCCGTGAGGAGCAGGCGCACACCGTCGGCGATGGTGCGCATGATCACGAACAGCGACGCGGCGAGCGCTTTCACCGACGGCGCGAAGCGCGTCTGCAGCAACTCGTAGACCGTGACCAGGTCGCCGCGGAAGTACCACGGCACGAAGAACAGGGCGATGAAGATGCGCGCGACCATGTAGCCGAGAACGAGCTGCAGAAACCGGAAGTCGCCGCCGCCGGCCCAGGCAATGCCGGGGACGGAGATGAATGTGATGGTGGACGTCTCGGTGGCGACGATGGACGCGGCGATGGCCCACCACGGAACGTCGCGGCCGGCCGTGAAGTACTGTTTCGTCGTCTTCTGGCGGCGCGAAAAGAAGACCCCCGCGCCGAGGACGGCAGCGAGGTAGGCGACGACGATGGCGATGTCGAGCGGATGCACCGGCGGTCAGTTTATCCCGCGTCTTCTCGCGGGATAGACTGACCAGCAATGGACACGATCCTCTGGCTCCACGCGTTTCCTCTCTCGTCGCGGATCTTCGAACAACAGCATGCGATCGCGGGTGTGACGCACCTCATGCCGGATCTGCCGGGGTTCGGCGACGCACCGCCGCTGACCAGTGAGCCGGACATGGACGCCTACGTCCGGTTTGCCATCCGGCAACTCGACGAACGCGGGATCGAGCGCGCCGTCTTCGCGGGAGTGTCGATGGGTGGCTACATCACCCTGTCCGCGCTGCGCCACTTCCGCGAGCGGATCTCCGCGCTGATTCTCATCGACACGCGCGAGACCGCCGACTCACCCGACGTGCGCGCGGGACGCTTCGAGATGATCGGGAAGGTGGAGCGCGAAGGCGTGACGCCGGTCGTCGATTCGATGTTCCCGAAGATGCTCACGCCGGGGGCGCCGCTGGAGCTGAAGGAGTGGGTGCGGAGCGTGATGATGGCCAGTTCCTCGCGAGGTACGACGGACGCGCTCCGGGCGATTGCGAACCGCACCGATTCCACGCCGCTTCTCCCGACCATCACCGTTCCGGCGCTGGTCATCGTCGGCGCGGCGGACTCGATCACCCCTCCGGCGGATGCGGAGCGGATGGCCAAAGCGATCCCCGGCGCCAGGCTGGCGAGGATCGCAGGCGCCGCTCATCTGTCGAACGTCGAGCAGCCCGACGCATTCAACGCCGAGGTTGCGGCATTCCTGGGGCGGACGGCGCCGTGAGAAAGATCAGAACGATCCGAAGGCGCGGGGTGAACGTGGGATGAACCTCCGCGAACATGATAGGCGTCGATCACCAGGGTGACGGCGGCGCCGGCACAGGCGACGTCAGATCGAACTCCACACGAAACCTGCGGCCGCTCTCCTCACGCCTCAAGCCATACGCAAAGCGTTTCTCAGGCTCGACGGCGACCGTCCAGATGTTCGTGCGCGCTGCCGGGATGAGAGTCCCTGTGTACTCATCCGCGAAGAAGTCGAGCGACAGATCATCATCACCTGTGCGCGTGTCGCCCCCGTACTGCGTGACGCGATCCGCAGCTCCGTCCTCGTGACGGTGATCGTGCTTCAAACGCACGCCAGACTGCGTCCTGGTGAGGACCCAGGTTCGCGAACGGTTCTCACCGACGTGGAATGGGACGCGAATCTCTCCTGCGGTGCAGGAGCGGACATGCATCACCAGCCGCTCCTTGCCAATCGCGGCATCGGACGCCTCGGTGCCTTCCGTGAGCCGGCCAGCGAACGCCTGACCGCAGAGCGGGCGAAGCGCATCCCAGAGCTCTTCGCCGGGGTGCATGGGTGCGGTGGTCTGGCAACCGATCAAGAGCAGGAACGCGAGCATCGGCGGGAAACGCATGGCGCTATCGTAACGCCCCGAGAGCAGTGCTGCGGGTCCGCCGCCCGCACCGACGGGTCAAACGGCCGGGACCGGCACAGCCTCTCAGTGTGCTGATGCTTCCTCCGGTTCAGGTTCCTCTTCGCGATGCGTCAGCCGGGCCAGCTTCGTCTTGAGGCCGTCCGCCACCACGAAGAACGCCGGCACGACCAGCAGAGACAGCGTGGTGGAGATGATCAGGCCTCCGATGATGGCGACGGCCATCGGACCGCGCGTCTCGGAGCCCGGTCCCAGGGCCAGCGCTGGTGGAACGGCGGCCATCATCGTTGCCATGGTGGTCATCAGGATGGGCCGTAGCCGCGTGGGACCGGCCATCATCATTGCGTCGTGCGCGCTCATGCCGCGCTCGCGCTGTCCCTGCACGGCGTAGTCGACCAGGATGATCGAGTTCTTTTTGGCGATGCCCATCAGCAGCAGCAGACCGATCATCGAGAAAATGTTCAGGCTCTTTCCCGTGATGAGCAGCGCGAACGCAGCACCCGCGATCGACAGCGGGATGATCGAGAGCACGGTCACGGGATGCAGGAACGAGTTGAACTGTGACGCCAGCACCATGTACGCGACGACCAGTCCCAGAACGAGCGCGAACATGAGCTGGCCCATCGATTCGCGGAAGGCAACGGACGACCCGCCAAGCACCGCGCGGTATCCAGCAGGCAACCCCTTGCTGATGGACTCGACGTATGCGAGCGCGTCACCCTGTGCCCTTCCCGGCGCCACGTTGCCGTAGATGGAGATGGCGCGCTCGCGATCGCGGCGCGTGACCGACTGCAGTGCAGGACGCTCCTCTTCCTTGATCAGCGACGACAGAGGAATGAGCTCCCCGCCCGCTGTCCGCACACGCAACCGCGTGAGATCCTCGGGGCGGGTGCGCTGCTTCGCCAGCAGCCGCGTGCGGATGTCGATGCGCCGTCCGCCCGTCGAGTATTTACCAGAGCGCACTCCGCCAACGAGCGCGTTCACCGTCGTCGCCACCTGCTCGACGGGCACGCCCAGGTCCGCCGCGCGATCGCGATCGGGAACGATGCGCAACTCAGGCATGCCCACCTGGTAATCGGTGTCGACGTCCGTCGCGAATCCACTCGCGGCCAGCTTGTCGCGCATGCCGGTGGAGATCTCGATCAACTTCTCCCATTCCGGCCCTCTCACGGAGAACTCGATCGGGAAACCACGGCTGGCCGTGAAACCCTGCTGCGAGAGGTCCTGCACCACGGCCCGGACGCCGGGATACGCATTGAACTCCGAGCGGATCTTCGTCGCGAAGTCCTGCTGGCTCATGCGCTCACTGGGCGGGTGCATCGTCACGAACAGGATCCCGGAGTTCACAGCACCGCCCCCGCCACCGAATCCGCCGACGCTGCCGAAGACGCGCAGGACCTCCGGCTGTTTGACGAGGAACTCCTCGGCCCGCCGGAACACCCGGTCGGTCTCCTCGAGATTTGCGCCAACTGCCGTCTGCAGGCGCACCATCAAACGGCTCTGGTCCTGTGACGGCACGAACTCGCTGGGAAGTTTTTTGAAGACGAAGATCGATGCGGCGAAGACGCCGGCGGCGAGCAGGAGCACTGCCACGGCATGGCGCAGGCCGAGCGCGAGCACCTTTGCATAACGGGCGGAAAGCCTGTCAAACCAGACGTCTACGAAGTGGCCGAGCTTCGACTGCCGCGCCTGTCCGGACTTCAGCATCTGCGCGGAGCGCGCCGGCGCGAGCGTGATCGCCTCGACGTACGAAAGCAGTACCGCGATGCAGAGCGTGACCCCGAACTGCAGAAAGAACTTCCCGATCACGCCCGCCATGAACACGACCGGCAGGAAGATCGCGCAGACGGCCAGCGTCGCGGCCAGCGCCGCGAAGCTGATCTCTTCGGTCCCCTCACGCGCCGCGCTGACGCGGTCCTTGCCCATCTCTCCGTGCCGGAAGATGTTCTCGAGGACCATGATCGCGTCGTCGACGACGATGCCGACGGCGAGCGCCAGGCCGAGCAGGGTGAACGTGTTGAGCGTGAAGCCGAAGAAGTAGATGCAGGCCACCGTGCCGAGCAGCGACATCGGAATGGCCAAAATCACGTTGAGAGTGGCGCTGAAGGAGCCGAGGAAGAGCCAGCAGACGAAGGCCGTCAGGATGACGGACAGCAGCAGCTCGAACTGGATCTCATGCACGGACTCCTCGATGAATTTCGTGGAATCGAAATTGATCCCCAGCTCCATCCCCTCCGGGAGAGTCTTCTCGATGTCTGCAATCGCGGCTTTCACGCCTTTCGCGACGGCGACGGCGTTCGAGCCGCGCTGCTTGCGGATCCCCATGCCCTGGGCAGGCTCGCCGTTGACGCGCGACACGCGGCGCACGTCTTCGAAGCCGTCTTCGACGATGGCCACATCACTGAGATAGACCGCGGACCCTTCGACGTCCTTCACGACCAGGCGGCGAAACTCATCGAGATCGAACGCCTCGCCCAGGACGCGGACATTCACTTCGCGCCCGGACGTCTCCAGACGGCCGGCCGGCAGCTCGACGTGCTGCCGCTGGATCGCGGTGAGCACTTCGCTCGCGGTGACGCGGCGCTCATCGAGCTTGTCGGAGTCGATCCAGATGCGGATGTTGCGCTCGACGGCACCCGACTGGATCTCCCCTACGCCCGGGACGGTCTGCAGTTTCTCCTTGATGCGGTAACGCGCGTAGTCGGCGAGGACCTGAGGCGCGTAGGGGCCGGAGAGGCCGATCCACATGATCGGCTGATCTTCCGGGTTGGTCTTGGAAACGACGGGTGGCTCGATGTCGCGCGGGAGGCGGCGCTGCACCTGCGCGACACGCGTCTGCACGTCCTGAAGCGCGAGGTCGACATTGCGTGAGAGGTCGAGCTCGACGGTGACGTTTCCGGAACCCTGGCGGGAGGTGGAGGTGATGTTGCGCACACCCTCGACCTGCATCAGCGCTTCCTCGATCGGCTCGACGACGTCGTGCTCGATCACTTCCGGCGCCGCGCCCTCCCAGGACGCGCCGACGCTGATGGTCGGAAAGTCGACGTCGGGAAACTGCGAGATGCCGATGCGCGTCGCCGCGACTCCGCCGAACAGCACGGTCGCGAGCATGAGCATCCACGCGAAGACAGGATTCTTGATACAGGCTTCCGTGATTTTCATGATCGATCGCCGAACCGTCTCCAGTTAAGTATCAAGTGGTGTCAGACCCCACCTGGATACTCAACGCGGCTTACTGCGTGACTTTCACCTTTGCTCCGTCTCTCAAGGCCTCGGCACCGCGGATCACCAGCGACTCGCCCGCACGCAGCCCTTCTTTCACTTCGACCTGACCGTCGGCGGTGCGCATCCCCAGAGTGAGGACGCGCTGGTGGGCGACGTCGCCAACGATGGTGTAGGCGAGAAAGCCCTTCTCGCTTGGCCGGATGGCAGTCTGAGGAATGACCGGCGCGTCGCGCGTGGCTCCGATCGGCACCGTCACACGCGCGAACGCGCCGGGCCGAAGCTCGGGGCGGTTCGGGTTCAGCACGTGCGCCGTGACATCGACCATCCGCGAAGCCTGATTCGCCGCCGCGGCGACGTGCGTGATGCGCGCCTGATGCTGCTGCTCATCCTCAGCCACGTTGAACCTGGCGACGACACCGGGACGCAGCGGCATCGCATCCTGTTCGGGGACCTGGAAGCGCAGCAGCAGCGGGTCCCTGCGCATGAGTGTGCCCAGGACGGTACCAACCGGGACGTACTGTCCCGTCTCGACGGAACGCGTCTGGATGATGCCAGTGACGGGTGCGCGCACGAACGCGTCGCGCAGATTCAGCCGCGCCTGCGAAAGAGCCGCCTGCGCCTGCGCCACCTCGGCCGCTGTGCTCTGAACTTTCGTGCGCCACGTCTCGATCTCTTCGCCGCGGATCAGCCCGGGATTCTTCGCACTTGCCGCCTGCCGTCGCGAGTAGCCCGCCTCCGCCTCTGCCTTGCCGGCCAGCGCCTTCTGCATGGTCGCCTGGGCCGCCTGAACGGCGAGGCGATAGCGCTCAGGCTCGACTTCCGCGAGAGCCTGACCTTTCGTAACCAGTTGTCCCTCGTTGAGCATGACGCGCTCGATGGCGCCGGCAACGCGAGCGGTGATTGCGACTCTCTCGAAGGCTTCCAGTGAGCCCACCGCGGTGACCGTATACTCGACCCGCCGCGACTCTACGGCGCGAACCTCCACCGGAAAAGCCATGGCCTCGCGGCCACCAGAGCCCCCTTTGCCTCCGGCCTCCACTTCATCCTTGCTACAGGAAAGGATGAAGGAAGGCAGAAGGATGAGGACCACAATCAGATGCAACTTCGTTCTCATCAATTTCCTCCTGCCGTCAGGGGCAGCCCTTCGGCCTCCCGCAACGACAGATATGCGACCGCCATTCGGTATCGTGCGGTGACTTCCGCCACTTCGGCCTCGAACAGCCGCTGCGTGGCATCCGCGAGCTCGAGCGCACTGGCCAGGCCCTCGCGGTAGAGAATCGTCGTCTCATCCGTGTTCTTGTTTGCGGCCCGGACTGCGGCGAGTGCTTCGCGAAGTGCCGCCTGCTCGGTGGTCAGCTGCACGGCTGCGCTGCGCATCTCGCGCTCGACGTCGCGCAGCGACGCCTCGAGCTCCAACTCCGCGCCGCGGACACGCGCGTCACGCTCCGCGCGTTGCGCTCTGCGGATGCCCGCATCGAACACCGGCCAGTTCAGCACGATGCCGACGAAGGCGTCGTTCTCGCGGCTGGTGATGGGACCGTCGTTGATGTTCCGGGTCTGGGCCTGGAGGCCGACCGAGGGGAAGAAGCCTGCGCGGGGCTCATCAGCGAAGGCGCGCAGAGCCTCGACGCCGGCACGGGCTGCGGCGATGTCCTGGCGACGCTGTTGCGCGCCGGCAATCAAGGTGCCCGTCGGGACGGGCGGAGACGCGGCTGACTCGAGAAGCGCCGCAGGCGGAGCAAGCTCCCCGACATTGGTCTTCAGCAGAGTCTCGAGCTCCACGCGCGCTGCCAGTACGTCGCCTGCCGCCTGTGCCACTCCGCGGACTGCAGTCGCAAGTTCGAGCTCTGCGCGTGTCACGTCGTTGGAACTGACCAGCCCCGCTTCGAAACGCGCGCGGACGTCACTGAGGTTGGTCTGCGCGAAGTCGCGGCGGCGCTGCGCCGCGAGCCAGACCTGCTCGAAGCTGAGCGTCGCGAGAAACGCTGTCGCGGCGTCGTACCCGACGAGGCGCCTGCTGTCCGTAGCGCTGAAGCGAGCCGCGTCTCGCTCGAAGCGCGCCATGCGCATCAGCGGAAACGCGCGTGGCTGGAAGATCGGCTGCGTGATCAGCGCGGACGCGGATACGGTCCGATCGGTGGGGTCGCTGTAGTCATTCCGCAGGTTACTGTTGATATCGACGCGAGGGAGAAACGCCGTCCGCGCCAACCCCAGCCGCGCCTCGGCCGCGTCAACCACCGTCCGGGCGATCGCACCACGCTCATTTCGCTCCAGCGCGAGCGCAACGGCACGCTCGAGCGTAAGCGGGGCCTCCTGCGCGGAACTGCTTGCAGACACTGAGATTAGGAGGGAAAACGCGAGGGGAAACTTCACCGCGCGCATTAGAACACGGCCGTTCGGTCCCCTATGTCCGCCACTGTTACCGGACGGTGGCGATCACGTCGAAGGAAATGCTGACGGCCGGGTCCGATTTCGACGTGACCCTGATCGTCTCCCGCAGCGTGCCCGCCTTCGCCTTGGCGCCGTCCACCGTCACCGTGATCGACTCCTTCGCTTTCGGCGGGACCACCGGCGAATGCTCGTAGTAGAGGCAGCGGCACGTGGAACGAGAAACGGCGATCGTCATCGGCTCATCGGTATTGTTCGTGACCTCGAATTGCCGCGTGGTGCGCGTTCCTTTTCGCACCAGCCCGTACTCATGCGATTGCGGACGAATCGCCAGCCCAGCCTGAGTCGCAGGCGCAATCGTCTCTGTCTCGTCGACGGTCGCCGGTGTGGTCGTCGCGGTCTCATCCACGATGGTCGTCGCGGCCGCCGCCGGCCGGTCCGAGCTCGCGCGCCAGATCAGATAACCGATGAGCGAGAGGGCAAGCACGGCCGCCCCGATGATCAACAGCACCCGCAGGCCGCCTCCGGAATTCATCGTTTGCGACTCGTCATGATCCGGAGTGGGATCCAGAGGAAACTCCTCGATGCCACGCCGCGCCGGATGCTGAGGCGCGGACGCCGGCCGCTGAGTTGCTGGTGACGAGGAGAGCTCGAGCTCGCGAAGCTGCTGATCGACCTCCGCCAGCATCTTCACGAGTGACTCGCGATGCTCGCGCAAAACCCCGAGCTCACGAGTGTGATCGCCTCGCTTGAGATTGACGGTGCCGAAATCGTCGTCTGACATTGCAGGGCATCTTTGCAAGAAACGCGCGATCTGCGCAACTGGTTGCTGGTTGCTGGTTGCTGGTCAGTTGTCAGTTGTCAGTTGTCAGTTGTCAGTTGTCCATAACACTTTTCGCGCGATCGCGAACCTACCGACGCGCAGCTCGTGATTGCTTGCAGCCGCTGGAGGCGGCTCGTACGGTAGCCGGTGGTGCGAGCAGTGCGAGCGACCACCGGTCCGCGTGCAGCCGCTGGAGGCGGCTCGTACGGTAGCCGGTGGTGCGAGCGAAGCGAGCGAC
>JANMSA010000243.1:0-1520 GCA_031388865.1 Acidobacteriota bacterium
GGACACCAAGCTCGAGATTGGCAGTGCCGTACGTGCGCATTGTTGAAACGGCACCGCCGCGGACAACCGCCAGCGCTACACCGGGAAGCCGCTGCTGGCGCATCTGTTTGCGCACGTAGTCATCGATGGCATCGGCGCGCAGGTCCGAGGAGAGCCAGAGAGGGATGGCGGCGAGGATCGTCAGCCGGAGGAAGTTCAATGGCACCTGAATTAATCAGTGTGGGGCGGATGATAGCAGTAACCGGGATCGCGGTCTGCGCCTGGCGACACTTCTGATTCTCCGGAAGCTTTCGGAAGCTTTGGGGGTCAGGCTTTTGCTTCCCGCCCGTCGTGAGACGAAAAGAAAGGGTCACACCTCAAGTTGCAAGTTAACTGGGCGCCGTCGTATCCGTTAACTTGTAACTTGAGCTGTGACCCCTATTTTCTTCGGCGCAGCAGATCCACGACGAATACGGCGGCCACCCCGAATCCGAATTCGCCATGGGCATCAGCGGCTACGACGTGGACATTCCCGGCGAAAAAGACGAGCGCGACGAAAAAGAAAAAGAGCGCGACAGCATCGGCGCCGACGTCGACAAATACAACCTCGGGCTCTTCGGAAGCGCACCAGCTATTGCGCCAAAGAAGGAGGCTGCTCAGGAAGATCGCCCCGACAACGGAGGCGCCGGAGTCCGCCTCGACGTTGGGGAGCTCCGATCGCCCGAAGCCATCAACGAAGTGAAACTCCTCCTCGCCGAAACCTCCGACGAGCTCGTGGCAGAACCTCTCGACATCGAGGAGCCCGTCGATGCCGACGAGATCGTCGAGGCTCGCGCTTCGATCATCGAGAGTGGCGAGAGTGTTGAGAGTGGCGAGAGTGTGTCATCCCGAGCCTCGAGCGAGGGATCTGGGCGGGGGCCCTACCCCGAGCCCGCCCTGACACCCGAGCTGAACGCGCTCGACATCACGCCGCTGGAAGGAATCCGCGACCGCCGCGTGAAAGAGCTCCTTCTCGAAGTGTCGTACGAAAAGATGAACGAAGAATCGATCAAGAAGATCCGCGAGATCTTCGAGCGCCACCCCGGCGAGATCCCGGTGAGCGTCACTCTTCGCGACGTCCCGCCGTCGTTAGCGAGTTCCCTCGGCGCCGCCCCCAACGGCTCACTCCGCATGCGTCTCAACCAGCACTTCCGAGTCCAACCCGGTCCCGCGCTCGCCTCCGAATTCGAAAAAATAAAAGCCGAACTCCGTTACGCCTTCTAACGCGCCGGGGCGGTGGGCGTAGGGACGCGCCGCTGCGCGTCCGGTACCGCGAAATCCGTCGGGCCGAGCGCTTCCTCGCGCGTTTCCCCTTCGCTGTCGTTCGTGCCGTCACAGCGCCGTGGCCGTTTTCACGGGCGTCGCTACAGCAGACCCGTGACCACGTGCAGCTCGGACATGAAGCGGCGAAAGCCGTAGGCGTAGGACTCGAGGTTGGTCGACAGCACCACGGGCTGGATGTTCATGATGCCGGCAGGATCAGCCGGCTTCAACTCCTGCCA
>JANMSA010000282.1:0-8334 GCA_031388865.1 Acidobacteriota bacterium
GGTCGAGAACCTGATCGCGCGACAGCCCGGCTCGCCGCGCCGCGACACCGTCCTGCTCGCCGCACACTACGACTCCGTCGGTGCCGGCGCCGGAGCCTCCGATGATGGCGCAGGCGTGGCGACGATGCTGGAAGTGGCCAGAGCCCTCAAGGGGCAGCGCTTCCGCAATCCTCTCGCGTTTCTGCTGACCGAGGGTGAAGAGGCGGGGCTTCTCGGGGCGGAGGCTTTCGTCGCGGACGAAGCTCTTGCCGCAGAAGTCGCGGCCGTGATCAGCGTCGAAATGCGCGGCACGTACGGACCGAGCAGCATGTTCGAGACCAGCGCAGGCAACCGGTGGCTGATCCGCCATCTGTCCAAAGCCCTGGAGCGGCCGCAGGCGACGTCGCTGTACTTCGCCATCTACCAGCGGCTGCCAAACGACACAGACGTGACGATCTTCAAGCGCGCGGGGATGGCCGCCGTGAACTTCGCGGCGACCCGGGGCGTGCACTGGTACCACACGCGCCTCGACGACTTCTCGCACGTGAACGCCCGGACGCTGCAGCATCACGGCGACAACACCCTCGGCACCGCTCGTGTACTGGCTGACGCCGACCTCGGCGCCCGCAGCCGTACGGACGCCACCTATTTCGACGTGCTCGGATTTTTCCTGGTGTGGTGGCCGGAGGAGTGGACCCTCTGGATGGCCATTGCCAGTCTGGTCCTGCTCGTGTTCGCGGCGCGGAAGACTCCTCCGCGGGAGATGACGTATGGAGTGCTCACCGCGTTCGTGGCCATCCTGGCGTCGCTCGGCGCGGGGATGGCCATCGCGGCGCTGACGCGACTGCGAACGGCGGACGTGAACTTCGTCGCACGACCGACGGCGTCCGTTGCCGCGATGTGGCTCGCCGGCATCGCGGCGGCGCTGTTCGCGGCGGCACTCTTCCGCAAGCGCGCGAAGCCGCTTCCGATGTTGTACGGGGTGGCCATGGTGTGGCACATGATCGGGATCGCGCTCGCTGTGACGCTCCCGGGCGCGGCGTTTCTGTTCGTCGTGCCGGCGGTGGCAGTGACGATCTGCGCGCTTGGAGACGCGGACGCGATGCAGACCAGCTTCGTGGCATCCACGGCTGCCGCCATTCTCGTGTTTCCAATGGGTCTGGTTCTGTACGACGCGCTGGGTGGCTCGCTGATGGTCGTCGTGGCCGTGCTCATCGGAGCGCTGATGACGCTCGTCGCACCGCTCATGGCCGATATGTGGAATACCGTGGTCGTGCTCCTGATGGCCGTCGCGTGCGCAGTCTTTGCCATGATGCAGCCTGCGTACGACGCGGCGCATCCACAGCCGATCTCCATCACCTACCTCGACGACGCGGCGTCACCGACACCGTTGTGGGTGATTCCGAAGCGGACCGCTGCTCTCGACAAGGCCGCCCGATTCCGCGCGTCGGATGCCGCGCTGACCCCCTGGAACCCGAACGTCACGTCATGGTCCGCTCAGGCTCCAAGAGCGCCCGTGCAGCGAGCGACCCTCTCGGCAACCAGAGCTGGGGACCGGTTGACGGTGCGCGTGCGGTCGATGCGCTCCGCAAATCGTCTGACGCTGCTCCTGAAGGGGGACGTCAACGTCGTGAGTGTGAACGGCGTACCTCCCGCGCCGCGCCCGGCCCGTTACCGGGAGCGCGCGAACAACGCGTGGCAGTTCGCTTCGGGGCACGGGGTTGAAGAGATCGTCGTCGCATGCAGCGCGCGAGGGCCGGTTGAAGCCGTGGCCAGTGAAATGACCTACGGGCTCCCGGGGACGGGAGCTCAGCTGTTGCGCGCGCGCGACGCCTCACCCGCGGTTCCGATCCAGGATGGTGATGTGACCATTACGCGGACGCGCGCGCGTTTCTAGCTGTCATCCCGAGCCCTTCGGCTCGGAATGACAAAGCACTGAAACGAAAAAGCCCGCCTTGCGGCGGGCTTTTGATACAAGCGCGAGCGCGCGTTACTCTTCCTTCTTCTTCGGAGCGGCTTTCTTCTTCGGCTTGTCGTCGGCGGGAGTGGCCTTCTCTACCTTCGGTGCGGCCTTCTTTGCACGTTTCGGCTTCTCGTCTTCGACGGGCTTTGGATCCGCCTTCTTCTTGGCCTCGGCTTTCTTCTTCGCTCCGCCGCCTTTCGAGGAATCCGGCTTCGTCTCGGTAGCGTCGGCGGTGCGCTCGACCAGCTCGAGGATGGCCATCTCTGCAGCGTCGCCGCGGCGCGCGCCCAGCTTGAGAATGCGCGTGTAGCCGCCCGGACGGGTGGAGAATCGCGGTCCGATGACGTCGAACAGCTTCGCGATGAGGGTGTCGTTGGGCACGGAGCGGGCAGCCTGACGGCGGGCGGGCACAGTGTCGTTCTTCGCGAGCGTGATCAGCCTCTCGGCAATGGGGCGAAGCTCCTTGGCCTTGGGGAGTGTGGTGACGATGCGCTCACTCTCGATGAGCGAGGCGAGCTGGTTGCGGAACATGGCGAGACGGTGTCCGCTCGTCCGGCCCAGCTTGCGATGTGCGTATCCGTGTCTCATGTCTATCTCCTTCTGCAGAGCGATCAGAGGCAGAAGAGGCACGCGATCCGCGTGCCCTCTCCCGCTCTGTGCTCCGACTTAGTCGCGCAAGTCGCGCGAGCCGACCGCGATCCGGGTCATGCCGAACGAGAGGCCCAGACTGGCCAGGACGTCCTTGATCTCGTCGAGTGACTTGCGGCCGAAGTTCTTCGTCGACAGCATCTCGCGCTCGGTGCGCTGCACGAGGTCGCCCAGCGTGCGGATGTTGGCGTTCTTGAGGCAGTTCGCGGAGCGCACGGAGAGATCGAGCTCCTCGATCGGCTTCGCGAGCATCTCCGCCAGACGGGGATCCACTTCCGGCGCAGCGGCCTCTTCTCGCTCCTCGAGACGCGTTTCGAAAGCGCTGAAGATGCGCAGGTGATCGGCCAGCAGCTCGGCGGCGAGGCTGATGGCTTCCTGCGGCGAGACCGCGCCCTGAGTCCAGACCTCGATGATCAGCTTGTCGTAGTCTGTCATCTGACCGACGCGCGCACCCTCGACGTGATAGTTCACGCGGCGGACCGGCGAGTGGATCGAGTCGACCGGAATGTAGCCCAGCGGCAGGTCGCTGTCGGCGTTCCGGTCAGCCACGACGTAGCCGCGTCCACGCTTGAGACGCGCTTCGAGCTTGAGCGAGCCTTCCTTCGAAAGCGTCGCCACGTGAGCGGTCGGGTCGAGAATCTCGACGTCCGGATCCTCTTCGAAGTCAGCGGCCGTAACGACGCCCGGTCCCTTCTTCTCGAGGTACAGCGTCTTGGGGCCGGAACCGTGCAGTTTGAAGGGGATCTGCTTGAGGTTGAGCACGACGTCCGTCATGTCCTCGACCACGCCCTGCAGCGAGGAGAACTCGTGCAGAACGCCTTCCACGCGAACGGCCGTGATGGCGGCACCCTCGATGGAGGAGAGCAGGACTCGGCGCAACGCGTTGCCGATGGTGGTGCCGAAGCCACGCTCGAACGGCTGGGCCGTGAAGCGACCGTAGTTCGGCGTGAGGGTCTCTGGATCGTAATCGAGCTTCTTGGGTTTCTGAAAATCTGACCACATCATGGGAGCGGCCTCCTCGTTATGAAGCTCGCAGCTCGCAGCTCGCAGCTCGCAGGAGACCGGGTGTGGCGGGTCTTTCCTGCGAGCTGCGAGCTGAGAGCTGAAAGCTGATGAGTTACTTAGAGTAGAGCTCGACGATGAGCTGTTCCTGGATCGGGAGACGGATGTCTTCGCGCTTCGGGACATCCGTGACCGTGCCGCGGAAAGCGTCCGGCTCGAGCTGGAGCCAGGAGGGCACGCCACGTCCGGCAGCCGTTTCGACGGCCTGGCGGATCTGTTCGTTCTTGCGGCTCTTCTCCCGTACCTGAATGACTTCGTTCTTGCGGACCTGGTACGAGGGAATGTTGATCTTCTTTCCGTTCACCTCGATATGGCCGTGACGGACGAGCTGACGGGCCTGGGGACGCGAGGCTGCAAACCCGAGCGAGTACACCACGTTGTCGAGGCGGATCTCGAGCTGGCGGAGCAGATTCTCACCGGTGATCCCGGGGCGGCTATCGGCACGCTGGAAGTACAGGCGGAACTGCTTCTCGAGCAGACCGTAAATACGCTTGACCTTCTGCTTCTCGCGAAGCTGGATACCGTATCCGAGGATCTTGGAGCGCCGTCGTCCGTGCTGGCCGGGCGCGTAGTTGCGGCGCTCGATGGCGCATTTGTCCTTGAAACAGCGATCGCCTTTGAGAAACAGCTTCATCCCTTCGCGCCGGCAAAGCCGGCAGACGGGGTCGGTATAACGAGCCACTATGCCTCCTGGTGTTCGGACCCGCGCCACCATGGCGCGTTCCGTCTACGCCGGCTGCTGCACGGCGTAACTTTCTTTTGAGCTCGCAGCTCGTAGCTCGCAGGCCCGCCGCCCCAGGGTTGTCTCCTGAGAGCTGCGAGCTGAGAGCTGAGCTCCGTCAGACGCGCCGACGCTTTGGCGGCCGGCACCCGTTGTGCGGGATCGGCGTCACGTCTTTGATGGACTTGATGTCGAGGCCCGCCGCGGCCAGAGCGCGGATTGCAGACTCGCGTCCGGCGCCGGGGCCCTTGACCTTCACATCCACCGAGCGAATCCCGTGCTCCTGAGCAAGCTGTGCTGCGTTCTGTGCTGCAACCTGCGCCGCGAACGGCGTCCCCTTGCGTGATCCCTTGAAGCCGATACGGCCTGCACTGGACCAGGAGAGGATGTTGCCCATCGGGTCGGTAATGGCCACGATGGTGTTGTTGAACGTCGCCGCGATGGAGGCGACGCCGTGCGGAATGTTCTTCCGCTCCTTGCGCTTGGTCCCGGCGCGACGCGCGCCCGCTTTCGGTGCTCTCGCTGTTGCCATTTTTTTAGCTCCAAGCTCTCAGCTCTCAGCTCTCAGGCCCGACCGCCCCTTCAGGAGGCTGCGAGCTGCGAGCTGCGAGCTGCGAGCTTATTTCTTCGTAGCCTTCTTCTTGCCGGCAACCGCACCCTTGCGGGGGCCCTTGCGCGTACGGGCGTTGGTGTGTGTCCGCTGTCCGCGCACCGGCAGACCCCGGCGGTGACGCATCCCGCGGTAGCAGTTGATCTCCATCAGCCGCTTGATGTCCAGACCGACGTCCTTGCGCAGATCGCCTTCGACCCGGCCTTCGTCGGTGATGATCTGGCGGATCTTGCGCACGTCGTCCTCAGTGAGGTCCTTGATGCGCACGTTCTTGTCCACGCCCGAGCGCGACAGGATGTCGTTCGAACGCGTCCGGCCGATGCCGAAGATGTACGTCAGGCCGATTTCGACCCGCTTGTTCAGTGGAAGATCCACACCCGCGATACGTGCAATAGTTTTTCCTGTTCCTGTATAGCTCTCAGCTCGCAGCTCGCAGCTCGCAGGAGCACCGGGTGGTGGGCCTGAGAGCTGCGAGCTGCGAGCTTTGGGCTCGACTATCCTTGACGCTGCTTGTGCTTCGGATTCTCACAGATGATCCGAATGACACCCTGACGCCGGACGATTTTGCACTTGGTGCAGATTCTCTTGACGGACGAACGAACTTTCATGATTTAGCTCTCAGCTCTCAGCTCTCAGGCCGCCGCCCTCAGACCCCTGAGAGCTGCGAGCTGCGAGCTCACTTGTATCGATAGGTGATGCGCCCGCGGGTGAGGTCGTACGGCGAGAGCTCGACCAGCACTTTGTCCCCAGGAAGGATCCGAATGAAGTGTTTCCTCATCTTGCCGGAGATGTGCGCGAGCACCTTGTGCTTGTTCTCCAGCTCGACCTGAAACATGGCATTGGGCAGAGTCTCCAGGACCGTGCCGGTCACTTCGATCGCCTCTTCCTTGGCCGAGACATCCCTGTCCGGCCTCGGCGCTGACGAGCGTTGGGGTGTTCTTCTTCTAATCACTCAGCAGCACCATTGCTTTCCTCACTTGACACGACTCACTTGACGCTTCTTCACTTGCCGAGCACCTGCGGCCCGTTTGCCGTGACCGCCACCGAGTTCTCGAAGTGCGCCGCGAGGGTCCCGTCGACCGTTCGCGCCGTCCATCCGTCGGCGTCCGTCCTCACATCCTGGATCATCCCGTTCGCCCCGGCCCGCTCGATCCTCGAGCGCAGCTTCGGTCCGATCTCGCACAGCATCGGCTCGATCGCCAGGACCATCCCCTCGCGTAACTCCAGCCCCCGCCCCCGCCGCCCGAAGTTATGGACCTGCGGGTCTTCGTGCATCCGCCGCCCGATCCCATGGCCGACGAAGGTGCGGATGACATGGAAGCCGCGAGACTCCGCGTGCTCCTGCACCGCCGCTCCAATGTCGCCCAGATGACGCCCTGGCCTCATCTCCTCGACTGCCAGATCAAGACACTCACGAGTCGTGTCGAGAAGGCTCTGCGCGGTCGCGCTGATCTCCCCGACCGGCACCGTGATGGCCGCATCGCCCACGAACTCCCCGAAGATCGAGCCGAAGTCGAGGCCGATGATATCCCCCTCCTGCAGCTTCGTCCGATTGGGGATCCCGTGCACGATGACGTCGTTGACCGACGAGCAGACGACCGCCGGATACGGCGGCAGGCCCATCGGGGCGTAGCCTTTGAAGGGGGACTTCGCCCCTCTGTTCGCCAGCTCCTCTTCGGCCATCGCGTTCATCTGCGCCGTGGTCGCACCAGGCTTGACCATCGCGCGCATCAGCTCGAGGATCTCGACGACGATCCGGTTGGCCCGGTCCATCACCGCGATCTCGTCGCGACTCTTCAGCGTCGGTCCCTTCATTCTATCGAGCATTTGATGCCAGGGACTTTTCGATCCGTTCAAAGACCACGTCGAGAGGACCGACACCGTCGACCTCTCGCAGAATGCGTTTCGTCTTGTAATACGTCACAACCGGCATCGTCTGCTCGTGGAACGATTCCAGTCGCTTCCTCACAGCCTCTTCCGTATCGTCGGGCCGCGCCACCACCTCGGCGCCGCAACGGTCACAAGCGCTGCCGTTCGCCGGAGGATTGTTCTCGAGATGGTAGATCGCCCCGCACTGCGCACACGTCCGTCGCATGGTGATGCGGCGCACGATGGCGTCGTCTGGAACGAGCAGTTGAAGAACCCGGAGAGGGGGCTGACCATTCCCGACGATATTGTCGAGCTTTTCGGCCTGCACCAGCGTACGCGGGAAGCCGTCCAGAATGAAGCCCCGGCCGGCATCCGCCTTTGCCAGCCGGTCGTTGATGATTCCGATCATCAGGTCGTCCGGAACCAGCCCACCCGCGGACATGATCGGCGCGGCCTCACGGCCCAGCTCCGTGCCGTCAGCCACGGCCTCGCGGAGCATGTCGCCCGTCGAGATGTGCGGGATGTCAAAACGGCTGGCCAGCCGTTTTGCCTGCGTCCCCTTGCCGCTTCCCGGCGGCCCGATGAAGATGATCTTCAAACGTTCAGCCTCTGTCCTCAACCACGGCGTCCGCGGATGCGGCCCTTCTTCATGAAACCGTCGTAGTGGCGCATGACCAGCTGCGACTCGATCTGATTCATCGTGTCCATGGCCACACCGACCACGATCAGCAGCGAGGTGCCGCCGAAGTAGAAGTTGAGACCCATGCCCTCGGTGAACCACAGCGGCAGCCAGCGGTCCATCGTTGCGCCCACGCCGAACGGCAGCTGCGCAACGTGCACGCCGGCGATGAGGAACTCCGGGATGATGCAGACCAGCGCCAGATAGATCGAGCCGACGAACGTGATGCGCGTCAGCACGCGGTCGATGTAGTCCGACGTCCTCTTGCCCGGGCGGATCCCTGGGATGAAGCCGCCGTACTTGCGCATGTTGTCGGCAGTGTCCACCGGGTTGAAGACGATGGAGGTGTAGAAGTACGAGAAGAAGATGATTCCGACGACCTGCAGCAGGTAGTAGAGAGGCTCACCCACCTGCAGCTGACTGCCGATCGACTGCGACCAGGGCTGCTTGATCATCGTGGCAATGGTCTGCGGGATGACCAGAATCGACGAGGCAAAGATGACCGGGATGACACCGGCGGTGTTCACGCGCAGCGGCAGGTACGTGTTCGAGCCGCCGTAGACTTTACGGCCGACCACGCGCTTGGCATACTGCACCGGAATGCGGCGCTGCGCGCGCTCCATGAACACCACGAACGCAACTACAGCCACCATGAAAACGAGCAGGAAGAGAATCGCGAAAATGCTCCGCTCCCCTACCCGGATGTCATCGATGGTTCCGATGACCGCGGAGGGGAGTCCAACGACGATGCCGGCAAAGATGATCAGCGAGATGCCGTTGCCGATGCCGCGCTCGGAGATCTG
>JANMSA010000284.1:0-9243 GCA_031388865.1 Acidobacteriota bacterium
CAGAGGATGAGACGCATGAAGCGATGCTCTGCAGAGCGTAGGGTTGATCGGCCGAGGTCGCTGCGCCGTTTTAAGTTTCAGAAGACAGACACCCATCGGTCGGTACGTCGCCGACTTCTACTGCCAGCCGGCTGCCACAGAGTGCCCCCTCCTCCGCCGTCGGCACCTTCTCCCCCGGCCCGGGGGAGAAGGGTCTCGATGGGATGGGTCTGGTCAATTTGAGGGAGGACTGGAGTTGCTCATTCGGACTCGAAGCCCCTGAAGAAACTTGACTCATCTGCGATGAGTTTTGACTCTCGTGGGGCTACCCGGTCGCCCGAGCATAAGCTCGCAGCAAGCGCGTCAGATCCATCTTCTGCAGAGCTACCCGTTTGGTCAGGCCCCAGGGGCTACGGCCCCTCTGGTATTTGAAGTCAATCCAGCGCGAACGAGGAGCCGAATGTCGGAAGGTCTCCCAGAGCATCGGGAGATAGTCGCCATCCGCCTTCAATCCCACGATATGCCTGACGCTGACCCTCTCGGGATCGCCACCTTTGAGTCGGTAAGTGATGTACAGAGAGAGCCGCTTGCACTGACACTTGCGACGCAGCAGGGTCTGATCCCAGCCGCTCGGTCTCAGCTCGTCCCAGATGAAGGCGGCGACGCTGCGTGAGTGGCAAACCGCCAGCCACTCCTGCTTCACGCCGCACGAAATGCATTGCCACCAGTACTTGGGCATTCGAAGTCTGCTTACGGCTCGCGCCGCCCGGAACCTCTACTTGAACTTCTTTGAGAGTCGCTCGCGCGAATACGCATCGACCCTGGCCAGTGACGGCCCGAGCACTTCGCGCTGTTTCTCCACCAGCTGAGCGATCCCGCTTTTGGCCAGGCTGAGCATGAGCTGCATCTCTTCCTCGCTGAAGCTCGCGCCTTCGGCGGTCCCCTGCAGCTCGATGTAGCGGCCCTTATCGGTTCCTACGACGTTCATGTCCACACCGGCCTTTGAGTCCTCGACGTAGTTGAGGTCTAAGGCGGGCATACCGTTCACCATTCCTACGGAGATCGCGGCGATGAAATCCACAATGGGCCAACTGGACATCTTTCCGCTCGTATAGAGCTCCGTGAGCGCGAGGACCAGGGCCACATACGAGCCGGTAATGGACGCAGTGCGTGTTCCGCCGTCGGCCTGAATGACGTCGCAATCAAGCCAGATGGTTCGCTCGCCCATGAGCTCTGGATTGACGGCGGCGCGGAGGGAGCGGCCGATGAGGCGCTGGATCTCCATAGTGCGCCCACCCTGCTTGCCTTTGGCGGCTTCGCGATCGGTGCGCTCCGTCGTGGCCCGCGGGAGCATCCCGTACTCCGCGGTGATCCATCCCTTGCCACTGCGGTACATGAACGGCGGGACTTTCTCCTGGACTGACGCCGTGCAGATCACGCGCGTATCGCCCACTTCGATCAGCACCGAGCCTTCCGCGTGCTTGGAGAATCCGGGGCTGATGATGATCTGGCGCAGCTCGTCTGAAGCGCGTCCGTCGAATCTCTGTTTTCCGTTCACGGGTTTCCCTCTTCGATGATGGCGCCCTTGGGCACGACCACAATGCCTGTGTCGGTGACGGTGAACCGCTGGCGATCCGCCTCGATGTCGTACCCGATGACAGTGTTGGGCGGGAGCTTGACCCCCTTGTCGATGATCGCGCGGCGGATCTTCGAGTGCCGTCCGACCTCCACGCCGTCCATGAGGATGGCCTCGTCGACATCCGCGTACGAGTTGACGCGCACGCGCGTATGCAGCACGCAACGGTTGATCGTACCGCCGGAGATGATCGAGCCGTCGGACACGAGCGAGTCTGTGGCGATGCCGATGCGCTGCGACTCCGAGTCCGCGAAGACGAACTTGGCCGGCGGCTGATGCATCGGTGCGGACACGAGGGGCCACAGCTGGTTATAGAGATTGAACAGCGGAGTCACCGCCACCAGATCGAGCGCCGCGGCAAAGTATGAGTCGACCGTACCGACGTCGCGCCAGTAGCCCTGATTGTGCGGCTCCTCGCCCGGGATGAAGTTCGTGGCGAAATCGTACGCGAACACCTTCATCCGCTCATACATCTCCGGGATGATCTCCTTCCCGAAGTCCACGCCCGCGTTCCGGAGCGCGTTGCGCTGCAGGACGTCGATCATCACGTTGGACTTGAAGATGTAGTTGCCCATCGAGGCCAGGACCATGTCCGGCCGGCCGGGAATGGTCTTCGCCCCTTCCGTCGGCTTCTCCACGAAGCCGGTCACGCGAAAGTCGGAGTCGATCTCCACCACCCCGAAGTTGTGCGCCTCGGCCAGCGGCACAGGAACGGTGGCGATGGTCAGGTCCGCGTCGTTGTCGATGTGATCCTGCAGCATCTGGTTCACATCCATCTTGTAGATGTGATCGCCGCCGAAGACGCAGACGTACTCCGGCTGCTCGTCGAAGATCAGCTCCAGATTCTGGAAAACGGCATCGGCCGTTCCGCGGAACCAGAACGGCCCGCGGCGCATCTGCGCGGGCACACAGTCGACGTACTGGCCGATCTCCGGCACCAGACGCCAGGTGCGGGTGATGTGCTCGATGAGCGAGTTCGACTTGAACTGCGTCAGGATCTTGAGCTTGAAGAAACCGGAGTTGATGAAGTTGTTGATCGCGAAATCGATGATGCGATACCGCCCGCCGAACGGAACCGCCGGCTTGGCGCGGTCCTTCGTCAGCGGGAAGAGCCTCTCTCCCTGGCCACCTGCCAGGATCATCGTGAGAACGTTGCGTCGCGCCAGTGATCCGTACATTCGAGCCCGCCCTGTGCGAGATTCTTTCCAAGATGGCACTGAGACGCAATGGGGCGTCGGTTGGCAGTTGGCGGTTGGCGGTTGGTGGGAGAACCGGCGAGAGCGGCTTTTGACCCTGTTTTCCGTGCTCCCGCCAACCGCACCATCCCGCCATATACTTTCCTCTCTATGGCCGAGAAGGACTACTACGAGATCCTCGGGGTGAAGAAGACGGCCACCGCGGCGGAGATGAAGAAGGCCTACCGCGACCTGGCCAAGAAGTTCCATCCCGACAAAAACAAGGGGAACAAGGAGGCGGAGAATCGCTTCAAGGAGATCTCCGAGGCTTACGCGGTGCTGTCTGACAAGGACAAGCGGGAGCAGTACGACCGCCTCGGCCGCGAGGCGTTCGGCCCCGGCGGCGCCAATCCCTTCGCCGGCTTCGACTTCTCGGAGTTCATGGGCGGGGGCGGCGGACGCAAGAGCCGCGGTGGCGGTGGTGGCGGCGCACGCCGCCCGCAAACGATGGACTTCACCGACATCTTCGGCGATCTCTTCGGTGGCGGTGGTCGCGGCGCGCCGTCCGGGTTCGAAGCTCCGGAACCGGAGATGCAGGCCGAGCTCACCATCGAGTTCCGCGACGCGATTCTCGGCACCACCATGTCGCTCAGTATCGGCGGCGCGCCGGTGCGGGTGAAGATCCCGGAGGGGATCCGCAGCGGACAGAAGATCCGCGTGGCGCGGAGCGGACAGCCATCGATCCAACTCACCGTGCAGGTGAAGCCGCATCCGTTCTTCGACCGCCGCGGGGACGACATCTACATCGACCTTCCGATCACCATCGGCGAGGCCATCCGCGGTGCCGAAGTGGAGGCGCCCACTCTCCAGGGCCCGGTCCGGATGCGCGTCCCACCGGGCACACAAACCGGCCGCACGCTGCGCCTCTCCGGGAAAGGGGTAAAGAAGAAGAGCGGGGCTGGCGATCACTACTCCCGCATCCAGGTGCACGTCCCGCCGTCCGCACCCGACGAGGCGCTCGAGGCGATCGAGGGCGCGTATGGCGAGAATCCGCGTTCGAACTTGAGGACCACATTGTGAGGCGGTCTTCGAGTCTTCAAGTCTTCGAGTCTTCGAGTCTTCAAGTCTTCGAGCCTTCGAGCCTTCGAGGGAGAGAAGCCCGGGCAGCTGCCGAGAGCACCGTGGCTCGAGTCCCTCGAAGACCTGAAGACTCGAAAGACTGGAAAGACTCGAAGACTTGAAGACTCGAAGACTTGAAGACTTGAAGACCGAAGACTCGAAGACTCGAAGACTCGAAGACTCGAATGCTCATCCAACTGCTACGCGCGGACGTGACCTCCATGAGGGTGGATGCCATTGGGGCGCCGAGCGCGCCCTCGCTTTCGCAGAATGGACGAGCGGTAGCGGTGACCGGAGGAAACCTGCTGGCGCGCTTCGTGATCGAGGTGCCGGTGCCGCTCGCATCGGAACCAGACGCCGACGCGCGACTGCGCGATGCGACGACACAAGTCCTGGCCCGGGCGGACGAGCTCGCGGTGGCTACGATCGGTCTCCCGGTGCTCGGCAAGCGCTCCATGGGCTTCGCCACGGACCGCTGCGCGCTCATCATGCTGCGCGCAGCGCTCGATTTCCGCGGTCGCGCGCGCTCCTTGCAACGGGCCGTCTTCTGCCTGTTCGGCCAGGAAGAGCACGCGGTTTTCGAGAGGGTCCTGAAGGAGCTCCAGTCTTGAACGGAACGGGAAAGATCTTCGTCATCGGCGACTCTCACATCGGCCTCTCCGACGGCAGCGACGCGCCTGTGAACGCGTGGATGGATCGCCTGGAGGCGCAGAAACCGAAGTCTCTCTACCTCAACGGCGACCTGTTCCACTACCTGATCGCCCACGAAAAGTTCCGCACAAACTCGGTCACCAGCGTGATGGCCAGGTTCCGCGCGCTGGTCGACGCCGGAATTGCAGTGCATTACGTCGAGGGCAACCGCGATTTCTTCCTGCGCGGCTCGTTCGTCGAGAATGCCGTTACCGACGTGGCGCTCGAGTACGCGATCTCCGCGGGCAAGCGCAGGTACTTGATCATCCACGGCGACATGATCAACGACCGCGACTGGAAATACCGCTTCTGGCGGCGCGCGTCGAAGAACCCTGTGATGAAGCTGGGCGTGAACCTCATCCCGAAGAAGATCGCGCGCAACTTCGTCGACAGAGTGGAGAAGCGCCTGGCCGGCTCCAACTTCAAGCACAAGTCACGCTTGCCCGTGGAGCTGATGGAAGCATATGGAAAGCAGCGCGCCCGCGAGGGATTCACGGACGTCGTGCTAGGGCACTTTCACAACAAGGTCGTGCTGCCGGGCCAGGCGACGGTCACCGTGCTCCCGCCGTGGTACGAAACGGGCGAGGCCATGGTGATCGATCCCGTGACGGGCGCGTCCGACTTCGTGGTGATCTGATGTTTTCGTTGTCAGTTGTCGGTTGTCGGTGGTCTGCGCCTTTTCGTGCTTCGGGTCAGTTCCCGAGTGACTGGGGCTGCTGGCTCATCGACGACTGTTCCCACTTTTCGCACGACTGCCCAGACAACCGACAACCGACAACTGACAACACCTCCGGACGGGTTGCCGGGCATAGAATCGCCGTCCCATGCGCGTGACCTTCCTCGGCACCGGCACTTCCACGGGTGTCCCTGTGATCGGATGCCGCTGCGCCGTCTGCACGTCACCGCATCCTCGCAACCAGCGCCTGCGCCAGTCCGTGTCCATCGAAAGCGGCGGCAGGCACTTCCTCATCGACACCACTCCCGATCTGCGTTTGCAGCTCCTGCGGTACCCGATCCCGCGCCTCGACTTTGTCCTCTTCACGCACTCGCACTCGGACCATCTGATGGGCCTGGACGACATTCGTCCCTTCAACTTCCGGCAGCGCTCCCCGATCCATGCGTACGCCAATCCCAACACGGCCAAGGCGATCCGCCGCGCCTTCAGGTACATCTGGGACGACAGCTCGCAGATCGGCGGAGGGAAACCGCAGCTGGAGCTGCACGAAGTCGAGGAGGCGTTCTCGCACGACGGCGTGAAGATCGTCCCCATCCCCGTGACGCACGGCGACTGGACGATCCTCGGCTTCCGCATCGGCGCGTTCGCCTACATCACGGATACCAACGGCATCCCGCCAGCATCGATGAAGCTCCTCGAGGGCGTGGACACGCTCGCGCTGGACGGTTTGCGTCCCGCACCGCGACACTCGACGCACTTCACCATCGACGAAGCCGTCGCCACGGCGCAGGCCATCGGCGCGCGCATGACCTACCTCATCCATCTCGCGCACGAGGTCGATCACGAGACCGTCGATGCGACCCTGCCAGAGGGAGTGCAGCTGGCCTGGGACGGGTTGGAGCTGGAGTTTGCTGATCACGATCAGATGAACGCGAAACGATGAGTCTGTTCGCCCCTTGCACGTTCATCGTTCATCGTTCATCGTTCACCGCTCGATGAAGATCATCCCCAGATCCGGTCCGGTCCACGCGACGGTCACTGCCCCGCCGTCCAAGTCCTACTCCGTGCGCGCGCTGCTGCTCGCCGCGATGACGCGCGGCACGACCACGGTGCGCAACTGTCTCGACGCGGATGACACCCGCTATGCGCTGGAGGCACTGAAAACCATCGGCTTCGAGGTGACGGGCTCGGTGCAGCGCGAAGTCACGATCGGGGAGCGGCGATCGATGTCGGCGAATGAGATGCCGGTCTTCATCGGAAACGCCGGCACGGCCATGCGCTTCTTCACGGGATGGCTCGCGTTCACGCCCGGACGCTTTCTGCTGCACGGCGAGGAGCGCATGCACCAGCGTCCCATCGGCGACCTCGTGAACGTACTGCTGAGCATCGGCGGCGAGGTGGAGTACGTCGAAAAGGAGGGCTATCCACCTCTGCGGATCCGCGGGAGGAAGATGCGGGGTGGGTACGACGTCACGATCTCCGCAGAGACCTCGAGCCAGTTCGTGTCCGCCCTGATGCTCGGCGGGGCGACGCTGCCGGACGGCATCACGCTTCGCATCGCGCAGCTCGCGTCTGGACCCTACATCGACATCACTGCGGACATCCTGCAGACTTTCGGCGCACCCGTCGAGCGGACTGGCAACGTGATTCGCGTGCGCGCTGCGAACCTGGAGCGCGACGAGTACTCGGTCGAAGGGGACTACTCCTCCGCTTCCTACTGGTTCGCTGCTGCGGCTGCGACCCGTGGCACGATGCGCGTACACGGACTGGCCATCCCCACGGCCCAGGGGGATGCCGGCTTTCTGGACATTCTGGCTGCGATGGGTTGCGGCGTCGACATCAACAGCGCAGGAGAAACGCCTTCGATCACTGTCACCGGCGCGGAGAGGCTACGCGGCGGTACGTTCGATTGCAACGCCACTCCGGACATCGTTCCGACGCTCGCCGCCATCGCCCCGCTCGCGTCCTCGCCCGTGGAGATCGTGAATGTCGCCAACCTCCGCGTGAAGGAGTCCGACCGCCTGGCCACGGTCACCAGCGAGCTGCGCCGCCTCGGCGCCACGGTCGAGGAGCGTCCCGACTCGCTGCTCATCCAACCGGGCTGGAGCAGCGAGCCGGCCATCATCGAAACGCACAATGACCATCGCATCGCCATGTCCTTCGCCATCGCGGGGCTGGCGCGTGGGAACGTGACCATCGCCAGGGAGCAGGTGGTGTCGAAGTCCTATCCGCGCTTCTGGCGGACGCTCGACGAAGTGCTTGCGACATAATCCGCTCGCCCATTCATGGAGACCTGGTACTTAGTCCTCGCCTTTCTGTTCGTTCTCGCCAACGGATTCTTCGTTGCGGCCGAGTTCGCGATGGTGAAGGTGCGATCGACGCAGATCGCGGAGCTGGCCGAGCAGGGGAGCGTCCGGGCGAAGATGGCGCGGAAGCTGGTCCGCCATCTCGACGCTTATCTCTCCGCCACGCAACTCGGCATCACCCTCTCCTCCCTCGCCCTCGGCTGGATCGGCGAGCCCGCGTTCCACCACCTCATCCAACCGCTGTTCACTCGCTTTCAGGTCGGCGAAGCGGCGGCGAAGTCCATCTCTGCGACAGTCGCGTTCATCATCATCTCCATCCTGCACATCGTCCTGGGCGAGCTCGCGCCCAAGTCCATCGCCATCCAGAAGCCTGTGGCCACGACGCTCTGGACCGCACACCTGCTGCACGCGTTCTACTTCATCACCTATCCCGCCATCTGGCTGCTGAACGGCGCCTCGCGCCAGCTGCTGAAACTGGTGGGGATCCATGCCGCGGGTGAGCACTCGGAGATCGCTCATTCACCCGAGGAATTGCGGCTGATCCTGGCCAGCTCCGAGAAGGCGGGCATCCTCTCCGAGGAGAACCGGGAGATCATCGAGGGTGTCTTCCAGTTCTCGAAGCGCACCGCCCGGCAGATCATGGTCCCGCGGACGGACGTGGTGCTGCTCTCCACGCGTAAATCGATCGACGAGAACCTGGAGACGATCCGCACGACGCGCCATACCCGCTATCCGCTCTGTGACGGAAGCCTCGACGACACGATCGGATTGATTCACGTCAAGGATCTGATGCTCGCCCAGCTTCGCGGCCCCGGCCGCAGCATGATCGAGCTCAAACGGGAGGTGCTCTTCGTCCCTGAGAACAGCACCGTCGAATCCGTGCTGTCGCAGTTCATCGAGAGCAAGACCCACATGGCGGTCGTACTCGACGAATACGGCGGAGCCTCGGGCATCGTGGCGCTGGAGAACATCACCGAGGAGCTGTTCGGACAGATTCAGGACGAGTTCGATCGTGAGCGTCCGGAGATCGAGCCGCTCGGCAATGGCCGTTATCGCGTGCGTGGCGACTATCTGATCGAAGACCTCGCGGACCGGCTGAAGATCGACGTCGGCGAGCCTGAAGAGGAAACCGTGGGCGGCTACGTGGCCGCTCGTCTCGGCCGCGAGGTGTTTCCCGGCGACAAGGTGGAGATGGCGGACCTCTCCATCAGCGTGCTCGAAGCCGAGCGCTTTCGCGTTCGCTGGGTATTGGTCACGACCAGAATGCCGGAAACGGAAATCTTCCCTGAGCAGGGGACTGCGGGAGACTGAGTGCCGAAACGCTAGAGGCCTTGAGCTTCAGAAGTTGATGCAAATGAGTCAAGTTTTCTGAAGTTTCCGTTCTTGAGGCGATAAAAACCCCTATCCCCCTAACAAGGAAGGGGCTCCGAATGCGAACCGGTACGCGACCTCACACGCCGCAGGCGTGGTGGGCGTTGCACGCCGGAGGCGTGGGGGCGAATAGCCGGTGGTTGAGCGCGAAGCGCGGGTACCACCGGAACGTGCGGTGGTTTTGTATTGCGCCCCGGCAGGGGCGCGGGACCTGCCACGGGGAGCTCCGCATTGCGGCACACGTCCCGTCGGGGGTCCTGCGGCCCTGCCGGGGCGCGACCATGGGGGAAC
>JANMSA010000291.1:0-14024 GCA_031388865.1 Acidobacteriota bacterium
GCGAGCGACCACCGGTTTGCAGGCCCGAAGGAAACGACCCCGGCAGGGGTCGCGGAGATCGCGTTGGATGAGCAATTCTCCGCGACCCCTGCCGGGGTCGAAATGCGTGGGCGTCGGTGGACCGGTGGTCGCTCGCTTTGCTCACACCACCGGCTACCCTACGCGCCGCCTCCAGCGGCAAAAACAGAACACGAGCCAAAGCGAGCGACCACCGGTTTGCAGGCCCGCAGTCAACCGGCCCCGGACGGGTCGCGGAGATCGCGGATCGCGCTCGAGCGAACGCGCCACCCTGTATCATCGCCCGCTCCCCTCCTGGAGGCGAATGGGGTCTGGTGGCTCCCGCGGTCTTCAAAACCGTTGTTTCGGCGCGGAAGCGTCGAAAGGTTGGTTCGATTCCGACCCGCCTCCGCCATCACGCGCTTCTCGCGTCGCACTGCGTGAATGAGCAACGGGTGTGCGGGTGGGAGGAAAACCGAGAACTGACAACACGCGGCGAAGCGCGCGCAATACAATCACCGACTCGATGACCTGGTTCTTTCTCCTGGCCGCTTTCACCCTCGGGGCGCTCATCGGCAGTTTTCTCAACGTGGTCATCCACCGCTATCCGCGCGAGGAGTCGGTGGTCTTTCCACCGAGCCGTTGCGTGGCGTGCGGCACGCTCATCAAGCCTTACGACAACGTCCCCATCTTCGCGTGGCTCTGGCTGCGCGGACGCTGCCGCAGCTGCCGGGCGCCGTTCAGCGTGCGCTATCCACTGATCGAGCTGGCCACGGCTCTCTTCTTTGTGGCGATCTACCAGCGCACCGGGCTGACCGTGGGATTCGTGGCACTGGCGGCTCTCGTCTCCATGACCATCGTTCTCATCTACATCGACCTCGAGATCCAGATCCTGCCGGATGTGATCGACCTTCCCGGCGTTGCGATCGGCCTGTTGATGGGTGCCGCGCACATGGGCGCGCTCTACCCGGACCTGATGCTCTCGAAGACGCTTCTCGAGTCGGTCGCCGGCGCTGCCGTGGGCGGAGGGGTTCTGCTCGCCATCGCTCTCTCCTACAAGCTCGTTCGCAAGCTCGAAGGGATGGGCCTCGGCGACGTGAAGATGATGGCCATGATTGGCGCGGTCGTCGGATGGGAGCCTCTCCTGCCGATCTTTCTCATTGCATCGGTAACCGGTGCCGCCGTGGGACTCATCGTCGCGTCGAAAAGCGGGGACGGGATGCAGGCCGCCATCCCCTTCGGCGTCTTCCTCGGCCTCTCCTTTCTCTTCGTGCTTTTCTTTGGAAATTCGTTCTGGCCGTCCTACCTGGACCTGCTCGTCGCGCCGCGCTGACGTAAACTCCTCGTTGTGCCCGCCCCACCACGCGCCGCGCGGCCGCTGCAGCGCGAGATCCGACTCCTCGTCAGCGCGCTGATCTCCTTCCTGGTTACGCTCATCGTCGCGCTGCTTGCACTGGCGCTGTCGATCCTGCGTCTCGACAGTCTCGCCTCCACCGCAGACGCGGCAGTCCGAGGTGTCGGTCCGCTCGTCGCGACCGCGTCGCGGGCCACTCTCGATGAACGGCTCGACCTGCTCCGCGGCACGAACGGACTGGGACGCATCGAGGTCTATCGCGGCAATCAGCTTCATGCCTCCGCCGGCACTGAGCTGGCGTCCGCGGAGGTGGTGACCCGAACCATTCCCGGCGGCCGGATCCTCTTCTACTTCGAGGTCTCGAGCTGGGTGGCGGGACGTCGCTCCGCTCTGATCGTCGGCGCACTGGCCACCATGGCCACCATGGCCGGCCTGATCCTGTTCATCCTCTACGTGCCGAAGTTCCTCCGCCCGGTCGAGGAGATGCTCGACGAGGCGGACCGCCTGGGCAAGAACGAGCGCGGCGATCACGACGCCCGCTATCTCGTGCAGACGTTCCGCGATGCCGTCGAGCGCATCCAGGAGCAGTCGCGCGAGATCGATCACCTGCGCGATGCCGCCGCTTCGCGCAGTCCGGATATCAACGAGCTCGCACGCGCTCTCAACGCCAGTTTCACTTCAGGATTCCTCGCACTGGATGCGAATGGAACCGTCGTCGCCATCAACGACGCAGGGCGCGACATCCTCGGCGGCCCCCCGAATCTCGTCGGCGAGCGCGTTTCGAGTGCCGCGTTCCCAAAGGCATTCTCCGCAATCGTGCTGGAGTCTCTCCAGAGCCGCGTGCCGCTCTCGCGTCGCGAAGTCCTGCTCGAGCCGGCCGGCTCCCTGATCGGCATCACGACCGTCCCTCTCTTCGACGAGGGAACCTTTCTCGGCATGTTCGCGCTGTACACCGACCTGGCCAGCTTCCGCGCGATGGAAGGCCGCCTCCGCGATCTCGAAGCCCTGGTCGCCCTCGGCCAGATGTCCGCCGGCATCGCCCACGAGTTCCGCAACTCGCTCTTCACGATCCTCGGCTACCTGCGCCTCGCGCAGCGCCATGCGTCGGACGAGCAGGCGACGAGAATCCGTCATGCCGAGATCGAAGCGCAGAAGCTGGCCGGTACGGTCGACGCTTTGCTGAACTTCTCCAAGCCTCTCAAGCTCGCGTCTCAGCGTCTTCTGCTGGACGACCTGGCGCGGTCCGTCACGGAACGCACTGCCGCCGCTCATGAGGGCATCGCTTTCGTGACGACGGCACCCCGTGAAGTGGCCATCAACGGAGACCGCGAGCTCCTCGATGTCGCTCTGGAGAACGTTCTCCGCAACGCCATCGAAGCGGTGCGTCAGCGGCATGCGGAGAGCGGCGGGCGGATCGAAGTCACGGTGACCGATGAGCCACATCCCACCGTCACCGTAAGAGACAACGGAGTCGGCATCGATCCCGAGCGAGCTGCCGGGTTCCTCCTGCCGTTCCAGTCGACGAAGTCCGAGGGTGTGGGACTCGGTCTGCCACTGGCCCGGAAGATCGTGCTGCAGCACGGAGGCACGCTCGCGATCACCGGGCAGCCTGGAGTTGGCGCCGTCGTGACTGTGGAGTTCTTCGCTGGTACAAAAAGTAGCAATTCGGACCTCAACGCCGAATCATCGGGAAGCACTCAGATGGCGTAACCCATTTCTTCCTGGGCTCTTACGCACGTTTCATGGCTATGGCGCACCGCTCGCACAACGTTGCGCTCATGAAGGAAGCGCTCCACAGCCGCCGCCGGCGACAGTCCGGCTTCAGTTTGATCGAGGTGCTCGTCGCCGTGGCTCTGCTCTCGGTGATCCTGCTGGCACTGTTCAGCCTCGTCTCGATGGGCGTCCAACGCGCGTATAGCGGCAAGAAGATGACGGAGGCGACCATCCTCGCGCAGGCGGCGATGGAGCGCGCCAACGTCTACGAGGCGCACAAGCTCCTGGGCGCCGCCAACACGGCCACCACGGCTTCCCAGACCTGGACGAGAACCGCCAGCTCCACCACTCCCGCCGCTGTCACCGGCACGACCACGGAAGCCATCGAGCGTGATGCCTGGCGCCGGCTCCTCGCCGACGCCAACCTGCAGGCCTACGACGATCGTCCGGCGACTCTGACCGTCGCCATGACCGCAGTGCCTGATACGCGGACATTTGCCACTGCGACCATGGTTCGCATCCAGGTTGACCTGACCTATTTCGAGTGGGGTACACGCCGCCGGCAGGTGCGCCTGCAGACTCTGAACATTCGCGAGACTCCATGACCAACGCCACATCAACGTCACGCCCCGAGGAGCACTCCATGAACACGCGTCACGCCAAATCGCGTCCAGCGCGGAACCGTCCATCCGAACGCGGACTGACGCTGATCGAAGCGCTCGTTGCCATCACCGTTTTTGCGGTCGTGTTCATCGCGGCGCTGACCCTGTACTCGGTGGCCAGCAGCGCCTACCTGCGTACCGACTCTGCGGTGATCCAGCAGCAGAACGTCCGGTTCAGCATGGACCGCATGTCGGAGACTCTGCGCGATGCGGGCGCCGGCTACAACATTCTCGGTGCGCGCAACATGGCGGATGAACAGGTCGAAGGGATGTGGGAGTCGGCCGTCTTCGTCCGTGGTGATTTCGACGGCATGCGCGAGACGGCTCTGGAGAATACGACCTTCCCCATCGTCACCACCGGCAACGACGAGATCGTCGGCTTCGTGCTGCGGAAGGACGGCTCCACCCAAACGCCACCGGTCAACTACAACACCGTGCCGATCCAGGTGAAACTGGACCTCTCCGGCTCAGGGCGCGACGCGATCTTCACCAGCAACACGGCCATCACCGGCGAGGAGACGGTCACCGTCAACGTGGCCGCGACGAACGTCGCCGGGCAGACGAACGCGCCCTATCAGCTCGTCCGCGTGACGTTCTCCGGAACCACACCGCAGTACGAGGTCATCGCCGACAATGTCTACCAGCTGAAGTTCGACTATCTGCCGGAGACCGGCAGCGCCAGCGTGGCCGGCATTGGCAGCGGCGCGGATTCGGAGCGTGACGAACGTGCATTGATTCGCAAGATCGCCGTCAGGCTCGTTGGGCAGACCGATCGACGGGACATGAGCCTCAAGACCGTGACCGGCAACCGCACCTTCACACTCGAACAGCAGATCCTGCCGTCGAACCTCGGCATCACCGGCGGCCGCCACGATCTCAATCCACCACTCACACTGCCGGCGCCGGTCTACATCACCGCGTGCACCGGCCACTGCCGCACGCATGTCATCCGGTGGCCTTCCGCCGGCCCGGGCGTTTTGAACTACACCGTGAACATCACCGCCGCCGCGGCCACCGGCTCGAACGGCGCCGTGGGTGCTTACACGTTCGACGCCGACGTCACCGGGGGCGCCCTCCAGTTCGTGTTCACCGACCCGACGGCGGACATCACCGCCGGCGTCACCCGGCAGTTCACGTTCAAAGTGGCTCCCACGAGCGGCGGGGCGATCGGCTCGTACTCACCGGCCGTCAACCTCACCGCGCAGAACGATCAGCAGAGCCAGCCGAGTGTGGTCGAGAACGTCGACGCGACTGCGGCTTCCGGAGAGAACGCTCTCTCGGTCACCTGGGATCCCGTCACGATGAACGTCGGACCCGTGACCGCGACTTCGTACTGCACGAGCGCCGGGGTGGGTAACGCCGGCAACACCATGCCTTCTCCGCTCAACGCCCAAGCCATCGATCTGACAAACGCGAAGGTCTACCGCGTCCGCTCCAACGGGTCGAACAACGGCACCGCGGCGACCGGGGAAATCACCAGCACCGCAATCGGGACTCTGAAGAACGACCCCGCACCCGGCCCGTTCACCGACCGCCTGGCCGCGCCTTGCGAGTCGTACTTCTATCGCGTCAAAGCGTGCGACTACTGCGCCGCCGCGTCCCCTTTCGGCATCTCCCCTGCTTTCTCCGCTGCCATGACGACCGCGCGGTCGTTCACGCCCGCGACGGGCGTCGAGCCCGGCGTGCCCGCGGGTCTCGGCGCCGCCGGGGCGGTGGCTTCTGACGGAACGAATTACACCTTCGACCTCAAGTGGGATCCGGTCATCACCACCGCGGACGGCACACCTGCCGCCGTCTCCCACTATCAGGTCGAACGCTCCTTCAGAGTCGGTGCGACCGGCACCTACTCCAGGCCGATCGAGATCGACGTCGATGTCGAAGCCAATGAAGTGCCGCAGGTTGCCCAGAACATCGCCGTGACCGACGGCAACGGCACGAGTCTCAACTATCGCTATCAGGTCCGGGCGATCTACGACTGCGCTCCTGCGCGCAGGGGCGCCCTCTCCGCCGAATATGTGTTGTCCTGCACTCCGGGAGCGGGCGTCACCCTGGTTGTCGACGAGCCTTCACGCGGGGATGTCTTCCTGCGTCCCGGCGACTCTGCCGCTCCCCTCCAGCTGCGGACGACCGGCTCCGGATTTACCGGTGCCGACGTCGTGATCAAGCTGGGGACCACAGTCGTCCACTCCGCGTCGATCACGGGACCGCCGAGCGCCGGGGTCTATGCTTTCCCGAACTGGGCAATCGGCACGACCTCGATCGCCGACGGCATCTACACGATGGAAGCGGCTGCGACGGTCAATGGCTGCCGCATCTCGGCGTCGCCCGTTTCGTTCGAGCTCGACACGGTCGCCTGCGGCCAGCGCATCGTCGAGGCCCTTTTCACCGGAACCGGCAACAACGTCGCCAGGACGATGACCTTCCGCATCGAGAACACCTGCCCGAATGCCGTGACAATCGGCGGGCTGACGCCCTTCTGGACAGGCGCGGGCACGGCCCGGCTCCGGCAGGTTGCGACCGGCGTTACGCATTACATCAGTGGGACCGGTATCCTCACGGGCGACACGCTGACATTCACGACACCGCTCACAATCGGAACGGCCTCGGTGTTCTTACCGCAGTACTCGCCGACGGTCACCTTCACCTTCTCGAGCAATTTCACGAGTAACAATACGAGATCCGGCGTGCCGGGGGCGTTCACCTCGATCCCGGCGCTGATCACCAGTCCCACCCCGGCCACGAGGGAAGAACTTCTCGATGGAGGCAACATCCCATGAGGTCGAACATGAAGACCCCGAGATCGCGTGAACGCGGCGCCGCACTGATCCTGACGGTGGTCGTGGTCATGATCCTGACGACGCTGGCGCTGACAATGGCCACGTTCACGATCACCGAGGAGCGCACGGCCACCACGTACCGCGACTCGCTGCAGACGCGCTCGGTCGCGGAAGCGGGCGCGCGCATCGTCCAGGAGATGTACCGCCGCACGGACGACCGCCAACTGCTGCCTCTGTACAGCGCTACGGCTACCGCGGACGCTCCGGCCGTCGCTCTTCCCGCTCTGCCCGTCTATGACTATTGGGGTGCGACCGATGTGGCCATCGAGACGAAGTTGAACGAGATCGGCATCTGGCGTACGCAGCGCGCCGGCAGAACGCCGTCCCGTTACAGCGGCAACCAGAACCGGCTGCTCATGGCCCCGTTCAAAGAGACCTGGGCGCAGGTCCTCGGCGGCACTTACAACCAGGACCCCACACTCGATCAGTACGATCTGAAATTCAGCTGCACCAATCCCCTGACGAACCAGCCGATCGCCAACGCCGCGACGAAGTGCTTTCTCGACACCAGGATCAACGCCCTCCTGCAGGCGCCGCCGCCCACCACTGACAAAGAGGGGTGGAATCTCGACACCGGCCGGATCACCGACATTTCCTTCTACGCTCCCCCTACTACCGGGAATCGCGCCTACGGTCTGGCGACCGTGCGCGTGACCGCCGTCAAGTTCGAGGGCGCGAATGTCATTTCGCGAGAGACCATCGAAGCCGTCATCATCGACGTCACTCCCAAGCCGGCAGTCCTCGGCAACGGCAACATCCACTTCGTCGTCCGCGCGGGAGTCATGTGCGGTGACGGGTGCGAGCAGATTCACGCGAACGGCAACGCCAACGTGGGGCAGATCAGCGGCGGACAGTCCCCGATGGTGACCGCGACCGGTAACATCTCCGGCGGCAGCGGAAGCACCAAACCGGGGAGCAAGACGGTGTTCACTCCGGAGATCAACCCGTGGGATCTCCAGTACAAACCCACGGATGCCACGGAGTTGGGCAAGTATTACCTGCTCGCAGCACGCCCACTCGAACCCATCTGGCTGGACGGGATCGCAATCGGCAATCCTGCGCCCCGGCCCTGCGGCCTGGGCGGCTTCTCGTTCTGCCAGGACTATGGCCTCGAATATACGGCCAGCCCGGCGAACGTGTCGAAGCCCCGTCTCGCAACGGATACTCCCTGGATGTACAAGTGGGATCCCATCGGGCAGGGGTGGACCGCCTGCAACAGCGGCACGACTCTCACTGGCGGCGCTCTCTGTCCTGGCGCTCCGAGTTTCACCGTCGCGCGTGCCGACGACGTCGCTGCTCCGGGTGGAGGAGCCGGCGACACGAACGACCTGCCCTACGCAGTGGACCGCGTTCCGGCAACGGATTTCGATATTCAGAGCCCCCAGGACGGCGCGACCGTCCTGATCGACGGCAAGTTCTATAAGCACGGCAGCATGAACACGAGAATGACCATCGTTGCGGCCGGCACGATTCGTTTCCACGCATCCTCCACCTGGCAGCCGGCGATGTCCAATCGGATGATGTGGGTCTCGGGCAGGGACATCGACACCCAATCGAATTGTTGCGCGGGCTCGAACACCTGCTCCACCAACCTGACCACCGCGAACTTCGCCTCCATCATCGCCGCGCACGAGCAGATCAAGAACAGCGCCCAGAGCGCCCTGCTGGGGGTGCTCATCGGCGAGAACCGCGTCAATGAAGACCCGACCATCGGAGGCACGGCGGCTGCCAGCACCCTCAATGCGCTCGATCTCGACAGCGGCGACCATGGCTCGCTCTGCAACAATCCAGAGTGGCCGTGGACCATGCCGGTGACTCCCGCAATCTCCTCGATGAAGACAGCGACTAACTAAAGGAGAATGTGTGCGAAGAAGCGCAGCCTCACGCGGCTACAGTCTCATGGAACTTCTGGTCGTGGTGGCCATCGTCGGGATCGTGGCGCTGATCACGGTCCCCGCCCTGATCCAGCTCATCCCTCAATATCGGATCCGCAGCGCCGCAAGCGAGACCGCGGCAGCGATCCGTATGATTCGCCAGCGCGCGGTCACTACGCGCAGCCCATGGCGGATCTCCTTCGACACGAACATCAACCGCTACCGTTACTACGCGCTGAGCGCGCCGAACGCCGACATGCGGGTCGAGACGAACTGGTCGCCGATCTCGCGCGACGGCCGCAACGTGCCCTCCGGCAGCGATGTCTGGGTCAACGTCACCGCGGTGCAGCTCAGGACCACGACCAACTCCTTCAAGGACGTGGGCTGCCCGGCTGACGGGATGATCGATCTGATCTTTCTCCGCAACGGCGCGGTCTCAAACACGCCCGCCTGCGGTGCGGCGGCGACGGCCCTGCTCACGTTCACCCCGACACCTCCTTCGATTCTCTTCTCCGTGGACAGCAACTATGTGAACTTCAACCGTTACTACATCTCTGTCGCTCAGAACGGTTCGGTGAGCATCAGAGCTGCCAAAGAATGATCCAGCGCCCGATTTTTTGACAATCGCTGCTGGCGCCAGATCCGCGTAACTCCCCTGCTTCCTATTCGTTGCGGCAAATCGCATCGCCGTCACGCCGTTCGCTCCTCCTCTCCCCAGGAGGAGCGACATGCACCATCAGAAAGGCCAGTCCCTCATCGAGTTGCTGATCGTCCTGGCGATCATCGGAGTCGTCTGCGCCGTGGGAATGAGCGCCGTGGAATCGGTGCAGCGACGCGTCGCGCTCAACAGCGCAACCTCGGAGCTGCGCGCCATCATCATGTATGTCCGGACGCTGGCGATCGCGCGCGACCGGAATGTGGCAATCCGCTTCCGGAACGAACAGCGCGCCTGGACGTGGACCGTGTACGAGGATGGGGACGGAGACGGCGTCCGCAATGACGACATCAGCAAGGGGAAGGACCGCCGGATTCTCCCGACGCGAACGTTTCAGTACGGCCCGGCCGGGATCGGGCTGCCATCGAGCAGAGTCCCCGACCCTTTGGCCGGCGGCAAGCCGCTGACGGAGCGCTCGCCGGTGCGCTTCAACGCCTCGATGCTCTGCTCTTTCACGCGCAAAGGCGAAGTGACGAACGGCTCGGTCGTGCTGTCCGACGGACGCGGCGCCAACATCCTGCGCGTGCATGGCACATCCGGACGCATTCAGGTGCTCCGCTGGAACGGCACCGTCTGGAAGTCCGGCGTCTGACGCCCCGCGTGAGAGCTATGCTCATGCACGTGAACGATCGCGCCGCCGCGGATTGGGAGGAGCTCGCACGCCGCGAGCCGTACTTCCCGGTCCATGCCCACGAGGGACTCGCCGGGGCTGCCGGCAGCATCGGAACCGCGGAGTTCTTTGCCAGCGGCGAAACAGACTTTGCCGCGCTGCTGGACGCCACCACTTCCGTGCTCGGCCGCGACATCAACCTGGCCTCCGCCATGGACTTCGGTTGCGGAGCCGGACGGTTGACCCTTCCTCTTGCGCGGCGCGCGGAGCAGGTGGTCGCGTGCGACATCGCTCCGACGATGCTCGTGCACGCGCGCCAGAATGCAGAACATGCAGGACTGCCGAACATCAGATTCATGATGGCGGATGAGTGTCTGCAACTGCCCCACGCGTCGTTCGACTTTGTGGTTTCGCTGCTCGTCCTGCAATACATTTTCCCGTCGCCCGGCTACGCCTTGCTCCGGACGCTCGTCGGGCTTCTTGCACCAGGTGGCGTCGCCGCGGTGCACGTCGTGCTGCAAACCAGGGGGGGCGAGCTGCGCCGCCTGGCGCAGTTCACTCATGGGCGATCACGCCTCGCGCGTCGGACAATGTCTCCTCCCCGCGAGCCGGCATACGCTCACGTCCACAAGTACGACGTGCAACTCCTCCGCCGGGAGACCGATGCATCCGGAGGACGAATCGCCGCCCGTCTCCCGCTTCACACATCCGGGGCCGATGGTGCCGTCCTGATCATAGAAAAGCGCCGGGGCTGAGCCGGCCCCTTCACGAGAAAGCGGGGGGGTGTCGTTGCGCGACACACCGCAAGAAGTGTCATCCCGAGCGAGGGAACGGCGCTGTGCGGTGATGACAGAAGGTGAATCCAATCAGAATTCGTAGCCGCCGTAGGCGGCGAGAGGCATCAGGAGTCTGCGCGGCAGAAAAACGATCCTCGGGCGCTTGTCTCAGGTGCTGTCATCCCGAGCGCCCGGGTCAAGGGACCTGGGCGGGAGGGGCATCAAGGGCTCATGCCTGTTGCCCCGCCCGCCCAGGTCCCTCGACTCACGCTCGGGATGACAGCATCTTACGGAACACGTTCTTCGCCCGATGAACGTTTTCTGCCGCGCGGACTCCTAGGCCCCGGCTGACGCCGCACCGAGGGGAAGCCTTCCCGCCCGCGTCGGGTTATCGCATGGCCTGCCTTGTAACGTTTGTGTCAACGGCTCGTCCAAGGTCGAGTGAGGGAAGAGTCTTCGAATGCCTGAATTCATCCTCAGAGTGGGAACTCCGGAAGGCGAGGTCGTCGAGCGGCAGGTCAGCGCGGCCTCGCTGCGCGCCGCGCAGGAAGAGATGCGCCGTCAGGGACTGCATGTCTTCGCCGGCAAGCGCGGCGCGACCCGCCTTCGCGACATGCTCCCCCGCTTCGGCCGGGCCGTCAGCACGGAGCACTTCCTCCTCTTCAACCAGGAGCTATTGGCTCTGGTCAGGGCCGGGCTGCCGATCATCCAATCCTTTGACATCCTGCTCGACCGGCAGAAGAAGCCTCGCTTCAGGGAGATCCTCGTGGAAATCCGCGAGAAGCTGACCTCGGGCGTGGCCCTTTCCGACGCCTTCGCAGCCTATGGAGATCTCTTTCCGCCGATCTACGCCACCTCGATCCGTTCCGGCGAGCGCTCCGGAGACCTCGAGGGAGTGCTCAAGCGCTTCCTTCGCTATCAGAAGATGATCGTGACCTTGCGCAAGCGGGTGATTGGCGCGCTCGTGTATCCCGCCATCCTGATCTTCATGTCGGGCGCGATGGTGTTCGTCATGCTCACCTGGGTCATCCCGCGCTTCGCGGAGTTCTTCAGCGGCTTCGGAGCCGAGCTTCCCTGGTTCACCGCGGTCATGATCACGGTCGCCAACTTCATGCAGGACAACGTGGTCCTGGTCCTGGCCGGCGCCCTGCTGATCGCGATCGTTCTGAACCGCTGGGCCAACGGCAGCGGCCGCCTGATGTGGGACCGGATCAAGCTGCGCATCCCTCTCGTCGGCGGCGTCCTGCACCGCTTCGCGATCATGCAGTTCACGCAGTCGCTCGGGACGCTCCTCGCAGGGGGCACGCCCATGGTCCCCTCCATCGAGATCGCCTCACAGTCCGTCACCAATCAGCTCGTGTCCAGCCGCATCGCCGGGATCGTGCAGAACGTGCGCGAAGGCGAGCCGCTGTGGCGCTCCCTGGACAACACCAAGGTCATCAGCGACCTGGCCGTGGAGATGATCAAGGTCGGCGAGTCCACAGGCGCCCTTACGGAAATGCTCGCCAACGTGAGTGAGTTCTACGACGAGGAAATCGAATCCAGGCTGACTCGACTGGTGGCGGCGATCGAGCCGCTGATCCTGGTCTTCATGGGGTTGGTCATCGGCGTCCTGCTCTACGCCTTCTATCTCCCTCTCTTCAAGCTGTCGCAGGCCGGGATGTAGCGCTCCCGCATTCGAGAAATTATGGTCGCAGATCCGAACCGCACGCTCTATAAGAACGCCGATCCCACGGGCGAGGCGTCGCGCGCGCGCCGCCTGGCCGAGCAGTATGGATTTCCGTTCGTCGACCTCGACCACTTCCAGAGCGACCATCAGCTCTTCCGGGAGATCCCGCTCGAGCTGATGATGCGCTACCAGTTCATTCCCGAGCACCGGGCCGACGGCTACATCTCGGTGGTAGTCGGCGATCCGACCAACGTGCTCGCGCTCGACGAGCTGGAGCTTCTGCTCGGCGCGCCCCTTCGCGTGAAGGTCGCCTCTCCGGCGGGCATCCGCGACAAGCTGCAGAAGTCCGAGTCCACGCAGCGCGTGCTCGACGAGGCCACGGAAGGCTTCCGCATGCAGCTCGTGGCGGAGAACGAAGAGGGTGAAGAGACGCTGACGATCGACTCGATCACCCAGCAGGACTCCTCTCCGATCATCAAGCTGGTCGACTCCATCGTCTTCAACGCCATCCAGCGCCGCGCCTCGGACATCCACATCGAGACGCGAGACAATGAGGTGGTCGTCAAGTACCGCATCGACGGCGTGCTGTACGAGGCTCTCGACCCGATCGACAAGCGCCACCACACCACCATCATCAGCCGCATCAAGATCATGTCGGAGCTGGACATCGCCGAGAAGCGCGTCCCGCAGGACGGGCGCTTCAAGCTCCGCATCACCGGACGCACCATCGACTTCCGCGTCTCGATCGTGCCCACCGCGCACGGCGAAGACAGCGTCATCCGTATCCTCGACAAAGAGTCGATGTCCAAGGAGTTCAAGAATCTCCGCCTGGACATCCTCGGCTTCGACGAGGGGATGCTGACCCGCTTCCGCAAGTTCATCAAAGAGCCTTACGGGATGGTGCTGGTCACCGGTCCCACCGGCTCCGGCAAAACCACCACGCTGTACGCCGCGCTTTCCGAGATCCAGTCGCCGGAAGACAAGATCATCACCATCGAGGATCCGGTCGAGTACCAGCTCCGCGGAATCACCCAGATCCCGGTAAACGAGAAGAAGGGCCTCACCTTCGCGCGCGGGCTGCGCTCGATCCTCCGTCACGACCCGGACAAGATCATGGTCGGAGAGATTCGCGACGAGGAGACCGCCCAGATTGCGGTGCAGTCGGCGCTGACCGGCCACCTGGTCTTCACCACCGTTCACGCGAACAACGTCGTCGACGTTCTGGGCCGCTTCCTGAACATGAAGGTCGACCTCTACAACTTCGTGTCGGCGCTCAACTGCGTCCTGGCGCAGCGCCTGGTGCGCAAGATCTGTGATCACTGCCGGCGCGAATCCAAGCCCGACGAGAAGTTTCTCGTGGAGTCGGGACTCGATCCTGCAGACTTTCGCGGTCAGAGCTTCTTCGAGGGAGCGGGCTGCCTGGAATGCAACGGCACGGGTTTCCACGGACGCGCCGCGATCTCGGAACTTCTGGACCTCTCGGATCGTATTCGAACCATGATTCTCGACCGCCGACCCGCTTCGGAGATCAAGAAGGCCGCCCACGACGAGGGCATGACCTTTCTGCGCGAGTCCGCCATCCTGAAAGTCGTTCAGGGGCAGACCACTCTGCGCGAGATCAACAAGGTGACTTTTGTCGAGTAGCTACGCTGTCATCTTGAGCCGCCGCGGTTCGCCGGCTCCCAATGACACGGCCTCCGCAGGTGCGGTTTTGGGCTGTCATCCCGAGCGTCGAGTCGCGGGACCAGGGCGGGATGGGCCGCAAATAAACATGCATGTCGCCCCCCCCGACACAGGTCCCACGACACACGCACGGG
>JANMSA010000440.1:0-5651 GCA_031388865.1 Acidobacteriota bacterium
TGTTGGGGTACTTCGACTGGTCGATCCCCGCGACACTGGCGACCATCTGCACGACTTTCGCGAAGTGAGTTCTGCTGGTGCGGCCATCATCCCTGGCGATGCCCCAGCCAAACGAGGGCCAGCTGGCGTAGAGATACCCTCGGTCGTCCACGTCGAATGGGCCACCGCTGGCCATCGGATCCTGCTGATCGATGAGTGGTGCGAACCACTAAGACGCAAGCGCTTCCGGATACATGAAGCCATCCCACATGGTGATCTTCTCGAGCGGGACGCGTCCGAAGCCTCCCACCCTGGAACCCGTCAGGACCCCGGCGACAGAGCAGGACCGGCCGGCAACTTCATCGAGAAGAAGGTGTCGAGCGCGTAGGCGCCGACGGCATTTCCGATCTGGATGTAGACACGCGGGGGAGCCTGGCCGTTCGCCTGGGGAAAGGTGCGCATGGTCCGCGCGCGTGCCGTGCGGAACCCGATGTGCTGATAATTCGCGGTCTGCTGGGAGTCGACGTACCGGCCGACGTGATTGAGGATTGGAGATGCGAAGGGATACGTGGGCAGTCCGTCGTTCGTCTGACCGAAACTGTTGGAACCCGCGCAACCGATACAGTGCACGGGCGCCTCTGCCTGCGAGCCGGGCATCGGATACACCACGAGATTGATGTGGATGGTGAAGCTCTGCGTCGCGTTCGTGCCGATTCCGTTCGACGCCGTCAGCGTCAGGCCGCTGTACGCACCGCCTGCCGCAGCGGGCTTGCCCGAGAGCGTGGCTGTGCCGTCGCCGTTGTCTGTGAAGGTCAGCCCCGCAGGAGCCACCCCGTAGGCAGTGGGAGTAGGCAGTGCGCAGTAGGCAGTAGGGATGCGTAAAGCGTCTCAAAGTCGCAGAATCTCATCGAAAGGCCCACACTGCGCGGGCTCGAGACGTCCGCGCCTTTGAGACTTTGAGACTCTGAGACCCTCGCGGCGCGGAACTTCGCGCCCGGCATGGTTGGTGGCCTACCGCCTACTGCTGACTGCCTACTGTCCACCGCCCCCGCCAACCGCCAACTGCCACCGACCCATTTGGTATCCTCCGGCCCCACATGTCCGAACCGTCTCTCCGCGATGTCCGAATCGAGAAGCGCCACCTTCTGGAGCGGGAGGGGCTGCAGGTGCATCCCGACCGTTTCGAGCGCACGCACACGCTGCGCGAGGTCATGGCCCTTCCGGACGGAACGAAGGTGCGCGCCGCGGGCCGGGTGGGTCAGCTCCGCAAGTTCGGCAAGCTCACGTTCGCCACGCTGGAAGACATGGACGGGCATGTCCAGCTGGCGCTGATTCGCGATCAACTCGACGCAGATCCGGAGGTGTCGAGGAAGCGCTACGAGCTCTTCTCCAAAGGCGTCGACCGCTGGGACTTCCTCGGCGTCGACGGCGAGATGTACCACACCGACAAAGGTGAGCTCACCATCCGCGTCCGTGACTGGACCTTTCTCGGCAAGACGCTGCAGCCTCCGCCGAACAAGTACCAGGGCGTGAAGGACGTCGAGACGAACTGGCGGAAGCGTTACCTCGACCTGGTGTCCAATCCGGAGACGCGCGAGCGCTTCCGCGTGCGCACAAAGTCCGTCAACGCGATCCGCGACTTTCTCAACAGGAACCAGTTCGTCGAAGTGGAGACACCGATCCTCAACACCCAGCAGTCCGGCGCTCTGGCGCGGCCTTTCTTCACCCATCACAACTCCCTCGATATGGAGTGCGTGCTCCGAATCGCGCCGGAGACGTATCTCAAGCGCCTGGTCGTCGGCGGATATGACCGCGTCTACGAATTCGCCCGCTGCTTCCGCAATGAAGGCCTGGCGGCGTCCCACCTCCAGGAGTTCACCATGCTGGAGTTCTACGCAGCGTACTGGAACTACGAGGACAACATGGCCTTCACGGAGACGATGCTGAGGCACGCCATCCAGGAGGCCGTTGGAACCCTGCAGATCGAACGCGGAGGGAAGACCATCGACTTCGCGCAGCCATGGCCACGCCGCCGTCTGCGCGACGTCATCCTCGAGAACAGCAGCATCGACATCGACGCGCATCGCGACGCGGAGTCGCTGAAGAAGACGATCTTCGCCGCGGGCGTGGAGCTCGACAATCCCGGCGCGGGACGCGGCTCGCTCATCGATCAGCTCTACAAGCGCACCGCCCGGCAGACGCTCATTCAGCCGACCTTCATCGTGGGGCATCCGGTCGACCTCTCTCCCCTGGCACGCCGCAACGATGAGAATCCCGACACGGTCGACCGCTTCCAGCTCGTCGTCGACACGTGGGAAGTGATCAACGCCTACTCCGAGCTCGTCGACCCGCTCGACCAGCGGCGCCGCTTCGACGAGCAGGCCGAGTTGCGCAAGAAAGGCGACGACGAGGCCATGCCCTCCGACGAGGATTACCTGACCGCCATGGAGTTCGGCATGCCGCCGATCTCCGGCTGGGGAATGGGCATCGACCGCTTCGTCGCTCTTCTCACCGACGTGCCCAACCTCCGCGACGTGGTGTGGTTCCCGCTCATGAAGCCGCTTGCCGAGGGGGAGGCAGCCGACGAGTCTTCGAGTCTACGAGTCGTCGAGGAGCAAACCAAAAACTGCAACACTTGAAGACTCGAAGACTCGAAGACCCGAAGACTCGAAAACCCAGACCATGTCCGCCACAGACACCCTGACCACCTTCCACGCCGAGCTTGCGGGCGCAAACACGCCCGAGGCGCTCGCCGAACTGCGCACCAGGTTTCTCGGCAGGAAGTCGTACGTCAAAACCGTGCTCAAGCAGCTCGGGGCGATGGCTGCAGAGGAGAGGCCGCGGTTTGCGAAGGAGATCAACGATGCGGCGCAGGCGATCGAGCGCGAGCTCGATGAAGCCACGGCCCGTGTCGCCGAAGCGGCGACTACCAGACAGATCGAGTCGGAGTGGCAGGACCTCACCCTTCCGGGAATCGCTCAGGAGCGGGGCGCGACTCATCCACTGACGCAGGTCACCCGTAAAGCCATGGACGTCATGCGCCGCCTCGGCTTCACCTACGAGGAAGGGCCGGAGATTGAGACGCCGTACTACAACTTCGATGCGCTCAACATCCCCGAGAACCATCCCGCGCGGGACATGCAGGACACGTTCTGGCTGCCGAAGGGCATGCTCCTGCGCTCGCATACGACGACGGTGCAGGCGCGTGTGCTGGAGAAGCATCCGCCGCTGCCGATCAAGGTCGTCGCAGCGGGCCGCGTTTACCGGAACGAAGCGGTCGACTCCACCCACCTGGCCATGTTTCATCAGTTTGAGGGAATCTGGGTGGAGGAAGGCCTGACCTACGGCGACCTCAAAGGGACGCTGCTCGAGATCGCTCGCTCGATCTACGGCGAAGAGCATGTGTTCCGCTTCAAGCCGAAGTACTACCCCTACACCGAGCCTTCCGTCGGGATGGATATGCAGTGCACGGTCTGCCACGCGAAGGACGACGACTGCCCTGCCTGCAGAGGCGCGGGCTGGGTCACCATTCTCGGCTCCGGGATGATCCATCCGAAGGTCTTCATCGAGTTCGGATACGACCACACGAAGCTGAGTGGGCTCGCGTTCGGCATCGGCACGACGCGCATCGCAGCGCAGGCGGCGGGCCTGACCGCACTGAAACCACTCTACGAGCAGGACCTGCGCGTGCACCGCACCATTCATCGAGGTGGTCTGTGAAGTTTCTCGTCGAGCACCTCCGCACCTTCACAGACCTGCCCGCATCCACGCACGACGTCCGCGAACTGCTCGATGAAGTCGGCATCGAGGTCAAGAGCGTCGACGTGACCAGCGCCGGCACGGTCGTCAACGTGGAGCTGCTCGCCAATCGCGGCGATCACTATTCGTATGAGGGCATCGCCAGGGAGACTCGCGGACGCACCGGCGCAGAACTGCGGTTTCCTCAGGTGCGCAGGCTGGACGCTCAACGTGCGGACATCTCCCGCATCCGCATCGAGACTCCCCTCTGCCTCGTCTACACGCTGACGGAACTGACACGGGCCGACGCCAGCCGGATGCTTCCTGGCGAAGTGCTGGCGCCGCTCATCGCCGCGGACATTCACTCGATCAATGCGCCTGTCGACGCGTCGAACCTGACGAACTTCGAGATCGGCCAGCCGACGCACGCGTTCGACGCCGACACGATCGACGGCCCAGTGACGGTTCGCACCTCGCGCAAAGGCGAGAAGGCGTGGCTGCTCTTCACGCCGGAAGCGATCGAGATCCCCGAGGGCACCCTGGTCATTGCAGATGACTCCAGAATCCTCGGCATCGCCGGCGTCATCGGCTGCGTGGAGTCGGGCATCACCGGGAAGACCACGCGCATTCTGCTCGAGTCCGCATGCTTCGATCCGGTCGCGGTGCGCATCGCCTCGCGAGAGCTCAACCAGGCTACCGACGCGGCCGCGCGCTTCATGCGCGGCGGCGATCCGACGCTCCCGATTGTCGGCGCTGGCCGCGTGGCCTGGCTGCTGGAGAAGTATTGCGGCTACACCGTCGGCAACGCTTACGTTGCTGGTGAGTGGAAAGATCCGCGACGGATCATCGACGTCGACGTCCGAAAGACCGCACGATTCATCAGCGCACCAGACATGTCGCCCTTCGAGATGGCGGAGCGGCTCACGCGGTATGGGTTCTCAGTCGAGATGCCGGAGCGGAAGGATGAAGGCAGAAGGATGAAGGATGATCGGATCGTCGCCTCCACCTCCGCCCACTCCGGCATCCCTCCTCCTCCGTCCTTCAACCTTCAGGATGGATCGACGGCGGATTCGCTTCCTCCCTCCCCCATCCTTCGAGTGACCGTCCCGCCCCATCGCCTCTGGGACGTGCACTTCGAGGCCGATCTGGCCGAGGAGGTGTTGAAGTCGATCGGGTACAACGCGACGCCGGTCACGTTGCCGCATGTGGAGATGGGAGCGTTGCCGTCGCACCAGGAGAATGTGATCGCACGCGTGAACGACGTCGTCGTCGCGGAGGGCTTTTACGAGATCTTCACCGACAGCTTCTACGGTCGCGGGATGCGCGAGCGACTCGGCATCGCAGAGGGCGATCCGCTCTGGCCGCATGTGGAGACGCAGAACTCGATCGAGAAGAACTACTCGCTGCTGCGAAACAACACCGTCGGGCAGGCGCTCGACGCCCTGGCGGCGAACGTCAATCTGAAGAGTGCGAACGTGAAGATGTTCGAGTGGGCACGCGTGTACCTCCCCGACCTCAGCGAGCGCTCGATCTTCTGGGCTCTGGCGAATGGCCGCGACCGCGGTCCGTTCTGGGGCGACAAGGGTCGTCCTGCCGACTCGATCTTCCTGAAGGGCATCCTCGAACAGCTGCGCCTCGACTTGCGCGTGGATCTCGCCAGCGGAGGCAGCGACGGTCATCGCCTGGAGCGCTTCTTCCATCCCGGCCGCCGCGCGGGCATCCGCCTCGGCGAGACGCTCGTCGGCATCTTCGGCGAGCTGCATCCGTCGCTCGTCGCGCGTTTCGACATCAAGCGGCAACGGCCGGTGTATCTGGAGATCGACGCCATCGCGCTGTTCGCGACGCCGCGGCCACGCGTGTACAGCGATCCGCCGTCGCGGCAGCCGATCGTCCGCAATGTGGCCTACGCCATTCCATCAGGCATCACCGCCGCG
>JANMSA010000508.1:0-5200 GCA_031388865.1 Acidobacteriota bacterium
CGGCAGCGGGTGCAGGTGTTCAAGCCCATCCTCGACGACCGCTTCGCGACGGACGAGGTGGTCTCTCGCGACGAGCGCCGTCTCAAGGCGCACGCCGTTGCCACGAGCCATGACCTCCTCACGCGCGTCGAGATCGGCGTGCAGGTCGTCGGTGTGGATGAGGTTCAGTTTTTCGATCCGGGCATCGTCGACGTCTGCATGCAGCTCGCGGATGCAGGGATCCGCGTCATCGCCGCGGGACTCGATCAGGATTTCGCGCGCCGCCCGTTTGGCCCGATGCCGGGGCTGCTCGCGGTTGCGGAGGAAGTGTCGAAGATGCATGCCGTGTGCGTGAGGTGCCGCGGGGCGGCCCACTACTCGCAGCGCGTGTCGGGCGGAGACGCCCAGGTCGAGGTTGGCGATTCCTCCTATGAAGCGCGTTGCCGCCACTGCTTCGAGGCGTATCGGGCCGCTCCTGAGGAGGTGCCGGCGGTGCAGCTGACGATTCCGGCTCCTGCCGTCGGGACAGCGTGAGCTCGCGGCTCGCTCGCGTAGCTGGTTGCTGGTTGCTGGTTGCCTGCGGACTGGCCTCGTGTCGTGAAGCGAAATCGGTTGCCGAGAATCCGCTCGATCGCGAGGCGGAAGACGCGCTGGTCGACTATCTGAAGATCGACACGAGCAATCCTCCCGGAAACGAGACGCTGGGAGCGGTCTATCTGCGCGACCTCCTGGTGAAGGAGGGCATCGCGGCGCGCCTCGTCGGCAACGATGCCAAACGTCAGGCGGTGTACGCGCGGCTGGCGTCAGGATCGCCTGAGAAGGCGCTGCTGCTCCTCAGCCACATCGACGTCGTGCCCGCCGACGCCCAGTCGTGGAGGAACCCCCCTTTCGCCGGCGTGCGCGAAGGGGGATATCTCTGGGGACGGGGAGCGCTGGATGCGAAGTCGCTGACGATCGCTCAGCTCAGCGCTGTCGTCGATCTCAAGCGCCGCGGTGCGAAGCTGCGGCGCGACGTCATCTTCCTCGCGGTTCCCGATGAGGAACTGGGCGGGGTTCTCGGTACGAAGGAGCTGCTCGAAAAGCATCCCGATCTCTTCGACAACCTCGGCTTCGTGCTCAACGAAGGTGGCTCGAACGAGACGGCCGTGGACCGCGTGATCTTCTGGGGCATCGAGGTCCAGCAGAAAGTCCCTCTGTGGCTGCGCGTGACGACGGAGGGGCGCGGCGGGCATGGATCGACGCCGCCCGAGGATGGCGGCGCGACCGCGAAACTGATCCGGGTGCTGGCAGCGGTGAATGCGCTGCAGACCCCGTACCGCGTCGACCCGAGCGTCGAGCGGGTCACCGCCAGCGCTGTCGCCGCGCGCTCCGACGGCCGCGCTGCGAAGTTCCGTCTGGTGCGTGAGCCGCTCGACGTGCCTCTCATCGAGCGCGAACTGCCGCCGGGCTTCCGGGCGCTGCTGCGGGACACGATCGCGGTGACGCACATTTCGGCTGGCAACGCCGTGAACGTCATTCCCACGCGCGCCCAGGCTTCGATCGACATCCGCCTTCTCCCCACGACCCATCCCGACGCAATGCTCGCGCGCGTCCGGGAGGCGGTGGGAAAGGATGGAAGCGTGGAGGTTCTGCTCTCTTCCGAGCCTACGCCCGACAGCCCCGTGAGCGGCCCGCTGTTCGCGTCGATGACGCGCCTCATGCGCGCCTCTTCGCCCGGCTCGACCGCCGGTCCGATGGTCACCTCGGGTACGACCGACAGCCGCTTCTTTCGCGCGCGAGGCATCCCCACGTACGGCGTGATGCCCTTCAAGGTGAACTACTACGACGCCGACAGTGTCCACGGAAACGACGAGCGGATCCGCGCGCGCTTCTTCGCGGAAGGCGTGCAGCTGATGCGGGCGATCGTGCGAGACTTCTGCGCACGATGAGCCGGTATGCAGCAGGCAGTAGGCAGCCGGCAGGAGATGAAGCTTCGACGGACGGGGCGGCACGATGAGTCCGAGCGCAGTACGGAGCAGGCAGTCGGCGGGGAATGAGACACCGCTGGCGGAGGCGGGGGCCTCCCGCCAACTGCCAACTGCCTACTGCCTGCTCATTCTTGCGCTGGCCGCGACCGCGCTGTTCATCCTGCCTCTGTTCCGGCAGGAGGTGTTCACTCTTCGCGATCACCTCGACTACTTCCAGCCGCTGCGCTGGTTCACTGCTGCGGAGCTCCAGGCAGGCCGGATCCCGCTTTGGAATCCGTACAACGCGAGCGGCGAGCCCTGGCTGGCGAATCCGCAGACGGGCGTGTTCTATCCGCCGTCATGGCTCTTCGTCGTGCTGCCCTTCACTACCGCCTATACCCTCTATCTCCTGTCTCATCTGATCGTCCTGGGATGGGGGGGGTACCTGCTGTTCGCGCGGAGTGCGTCGCGTGGAGCGGCGATGGTCGGGGGCACCGCGCTGATGTACAGCGGCCCTGTTCTGTCGCTCCTCGACGTCTCGAACAACCTGGCCACGCTCGCATGGATCCCGCTCGCGCTCTGGTGTGCCACAGAGGGAGCGTGGCGTCGCGGAGCGATCGCGCTGACGCTGGCCTTCCTTGGCGGCGAGCCCTTCTTCGCAGCGGTGGCGGCAGTGATGTACATGATCGTTGGCGGTTGGCGGTTGGCGGTTGGTGGTTGGCGGGAGAACCGGGCAGGGGCGGGGTTTCCCGCCAACCGCCAACGGCCAACCGGCAACCGAACGCTTCGAAGCCTCGTGCTGGCTGGAGTGGCGGCATTCGGACTGAGCGCCGTGCAGCTCCTTCCCTTCGCGCAACTCGTGCGGGGGAGCGATCGCGCGGCGAAGCTCGACGCGACGGCGATCCTGCAGCACTCCATGGGGCTGCGTGACTGGCTGCGCGTCGCGGTGCCGCCGAATCCGGAGATCGTCGGAGCCGATCCGGCACTCGGACAGCAATTCATTCCCGTCGTCTATGTCGGGGTCACGGTCGTTGCGCTCGCGCTCGCCGGCATCGGCCGTCGTACGCTGGGCTGGCTGGTGCTTCTCGGATGCGCGATCGCGATCGCCACCGGTCCGTCCTGGCTCGCGCAGCTTCCGGTCACCTTGTTTCGCTACCCGGCTCGCCTGGTCCCGCTCGGTGCGCTGGCGATCGCGGCGCTCGCGGCAGCGGGATGGGACCGTATCCGGCGGCGTGATCGTCTGTGGCTCGACCTGCTCATGGTGCTGCTGGTCGCCGGCGATCTCGCTCCCCGGGTCTGGCCACTGCTCGAGGCCGAGCCGTTCCGCAGCGATGTCGTTCCGTATGCACGGGAGGTGGGCGCGGAGTCGAAGATCCTCCGCGTTGGCTCGGTCGATCCGACGCGAAGGCGGGCGTGGATCTCAGGCTACCTCAACCTGTATGACCGGCGCTTTGACGCGTTCACCGCGGCGCCGGTCGCGTCCGATCTCTATGTGCGCATGCACCGGCGGCTGCTGGAGAAGCCGACGCGCGAAGAGCTGGCCCAGAGAGCGATCGGATGGGTCGTGACGACGTACGATCTCTCGCCCGCGTTCGCCGCTGCCGCGGGCGCCGATGGCGTGACCGTCTTCCGCAACCGCGCGACGTTCCCGATGGCCGCGCTGCTCGTTCGCAATCCGCTGACGCTGATCCCTGCAAGCGTGACCTTCGACACAGCGCAGGCGCGCGTCGTCGTCCATGCTCCACGCGAAGGGGTGGTTCTTCTGCATCAGCAGGACGCACCGGGATGGAGTGTGACGGTCGACGGAGTGGACGCGCGCTCGACGGTGAGCGGTGAGCTTTTTCGCGCCGTGCAGGTCACGCGTGGACGTCACGTCATCGTCTGGAAGTACCGTCCGCGAATGCTTTTCGCGGGAGCCGCTATCACGTTTCTGACCCTGCTGTCGCTGACAGTTTCTTCATTTGTCAAGCACGCGCGCTGAAGAAAAAGTTTTCTTCCTGTCCCTCGAATCTTGAGTAGTAGAATCCTCTTTCTCCAACACCACCACACCTGAGGCAAACAAGAACATGGTAAGCATCGATGATCGCTTGAACGCCATTATTCGTGAATTGATCGGCAACGGGATTTCACTGGCGCAGGCGGTCGAGGCGTTCGAAGGAAAGTACATCGTTGCTGCCATGACGGCGAGCAAAGGCAACGTCACTCAGGCTTCCCGTAAGCTCGGCGTCCATCGCAATACGCTGCACAACAAGCTGCGCACGCAGACGATGCTGAACGGCTTCGCCGAGTCGGTACGCCCGGTCCGCCGCCGGATCTCCCACAAACGGGTGGCCGCGCCCTCCTCGCGCTCCACCAAGCCCGCGCGCCCGTCGCGGTAGCCCTTTTCTAGCTCGCAGCTCGCAGCTCTCAGCTCGCAGGAGTACCCGCGACGCCGCGGTGAGGGTGCAACGCCATCTGTGAGCCGCGAACGGTCTTTCCCCGCGCACGGTTGCTCCGATCGGCATCGCAACATTGGCCCGGAGTTCCGTGGAGAAGGGCGGTGGCCTCCTGAGAGCTGAGAGCTGCGAGCTGAAAGCTGCGAGCTCTGTCAAGTACACTTCGCCCCCGTGAGAACACTCTCGATGGCCCTGCCGCAGCGCCCCGCGCTGCACCAAGAAATTGTCGACCTGCTGCGTTCGCGCGGGAATCATCTGCTCCCCGTCGCCGAGATCCACGAACGGATCCAGGACTCCGACGCATCGCCAGAACAGGTCGAGCGTGCTGTGAACGAGCTGGAGCGCGAGGGGATCGTGATCGCGGTACGCGGCAAACGTTTTTCGCTCCTCGAGTACACGCCCTATCACGCAGGCGTGATCAAGGTGCTTCCCGACGGTCACGGCACGCTCCTCGGGGGCGAGGACCAGCACGATATCTACATCGAGCGTAAACAGATCCAGGGTGCGATGAACGGCGATCTCGTGATCGTTCGCGTGGATAAGCACCGCCCCTCTTTCAAGAAAGTTCGCGAGCGGAAGTACATCGTCGGGGATGTGGTGAAAGTCCTCCGCCGCGCGCACCGCACCGTGGTCGGGCGTTTTCACCTGCAGCCCGAGCCGTACGTCGTGCCCTACGACATCCGCCTCGACACGGACGTGATGATCGAACCGGACGGAACCTTCGATGCGCGCGAGGGGGAGATGGTCAACGTCGAGATCGAGCGGTACCCCGATCGCACGACGCATTTCGCACATGGGCGCGTGGTGGAGACGCTCGGGTTCATCGGCGAGCCGGGCGTG
>JANMSA010000535.1:0-8455 GCA_031388865.1 Acidobacteriota bacterium
CACAGCAGTTCGGGCTCTTCCCCTCGAGAGCCTTCTCCCCCGCAACGGGGGAGAAGGTGCCGTAGGCGGATGAGGGGGATCCCTCGTGGGGCAGAGTCCGACCTTGGAGTCCCCGCCCACACTCTCAAATCAGGAACGGGAGTTCCGCGGCGGCGACCGGCGCGTGGAACGAGGCCGCAGAAGCTCGCGAATCGCGTACTTCGATTCCCACCGCATTCCATGCGCTACGCACCGCCTCCTGAGGCGGTGCTGATCTTCCGTAGAGGTCGCGCGCCGCCCGCCAGGTCGCGTCCGCGCAGTGCTGAAACTGCGACCGGGACCGGATGCCTCCGCGGGTGAGGGCGTGGTACCAGATCCGGCCGGCGACCTCCCACGCTTTCCCGCCAAGCGACGTCGCCGCGAGATAGAAGGCGTGGTTGGGAATGCCTGAGTTGATGTGCACTCCCCGATCATCGCTGGAAGTCTCCACGTATCCTCGCATGTGCTTCGGCTGCGGGTCGCGGCCGAGGACGGGGTCGTCGTAAGCAGCCCCGGGAGACTTCATCGAGCGGATGGCGGAGCCGCTGACGCGGCTCGTGAACAGCTCTGCCCCGATCAGCCAGTCCGACTGCGCCGCGGTCTCGTCACGCCAATACTGTTTCACCAGAATGCCGAAGACGTCCGAGAAGTGCTCGGCGAGCGCACCACACTGGCCGCTGAAGCCCAGCGCGGCGGTGTACTGCGTCACGCCATGCGTCAGCTCGTGCGCGACCACTTCGAGCGAGGCCGTGAACCCGTTGAAGTACTTGCCGTCGCCGTCGCCGTAGATCATCTGGCGGCCGTCCCAATGCGCGTTGCTGATGCCCTTGCCGTAGTGAACGGTCGATCGGATGCCCAGGCCGTGATCGTCGAGCGAGCGGCGGCCGTGCACGCGGCGGAAGTAGTCGTAGGTCTTTCCAGAAGCCTCGTACGACTCATCCACAGCGAGGTCGCCAGTGCGGCGCTCCCCTTCCGTGCGCACGATGCGTCCAGGCAACGCGCGGCGTTGTTCAGCGTCGAAGATCGTGCGCCGTTTGACGCGCGGCGGCAGCACGAGGAGACCGGCGAGTTGCGTCAGTGCCGCACGCTCACGCCGCGGTCCCACCGACCACGACAACGAAGCGAGCGCACGCTCACGGTCCTCGTCATCGCCGTTCCTGGCGATCGAGCGAAGGAGATAGGGCGGCACGATGCTGCAGAGCCGGCTCATCAAAGGAGACGCTGATCATACTCCGGCCACACGAGCGACGCAGTGCGTCTCCGAGGGCCCTTCATTTTTTTCTCGGGCGCGCGAAGGATTCTGCGGTTTCTGTCATCCAAGGGTTCAGGAGGCCGCACGCTTCAACAGCCGGCGGCAGGACGAACGATATGAATCAACGAGCACTTCGTTTCCTCATCGGAATCTCGATCTCACTTACCGTCTGCGGTTCCTCCAGCCTGTCCGCTCAGGAGTTGCCCGACTACCTTCGCGACCGCGGGCCGGGGATCCGCACCTCGATCTTCGGTACCTACGTCCAGAAGCACGAGCTCCTCGTCCACCCATTCGTCGAGCTCTACATCGACGACGACTACGAGTACAAGCCGGAGGAGCTCGGCTACGGTCTGGAAGAAGACTTCCTCGGCAAGTATCGCGCGACCGAGGGGTTGATCTTTCTCGCCTACGGATTGACCGATCGTCTGGCGATCGAGTTCGAGGCCGCCGTCATCAGCGCGGAGTTGACCAAGTCCCCCGACGATCCTTCAACGATGCCGAACCGGCTGAAGGAGTCCGGACTCGGCGACGTCCAGGCGCAGCTCGACTTCACGGTCATCAAGGAGACCGCGTCCCGTCCCGAGGTCTTCACGTTCGCGGAAGTCGTCTTCCCGACGACTGAGGAGGGCAGTCTCATCGGAACGAGCAGCTTCGAAGTAAAGAGTGGGGGCGGCGTGACCAAGGGTCTTCGCGGGGGGACGGGGACGGCGCGCGCGGCGATCGCCTACTCGGAAACCGATGGCGTCGAGGCCGGTGAATGGGCGTTCGAGTACCTCAAGCGGATCTCTCCAAAGTGGCGCGTATACGCGGGAATCGAGGGCACCCAGGATGAGGTCGAGCTGATCGCTGAACTGCAGTGGCACATCAACGACCGGGTCTACGTTCGCTTCAACAATGGGTTCGGGATCACTCCGAAAGCCACGGACCTGGCGCCCGATGTCGGTGTGGTGTTCTCGTTCGGAGGGCGGTGAGGGAGCGGTTGGCGGGGGAACGCTCCACCGCCAACCACCAACCAATCCGCCGTGCTAGACTGCACGGCCCATGTTACGGACCACGACGATGGCGCAGACGCGAACGTGCACGGCGCGCTCGTGAGCGCGACGGGCACCCTGCTCATGCCCTGTCGATGATCGTCCACTGATTCGAAAAGTGATCATCGAAGACAGGGCATTCGCCCTGTCTTTTGTTTTCTGCGAGGAATCCCCATGAACGTGCAGCTTCCGGATGGTTCGGTCAAGGAAGTCCCGGCAAATGCGACCGTTGCCGACGTCGCCGCAGCCATCGGCAGGCGTCTCGCCAAAGACGCCATCGCGGGCAAGGTGAACGGGAAGACGGTCGATCTCTACGCGCTCGTTCCTGACGGCGCGAAGGTGGAGATCGTCACGCCGAAGAGCGAGACGGGCCTGGACACGATCCGCCACTCCAGCGCGCACCTCATGGCCATGGCTGTGCAGGAGCTTTTCCCCGGGACCCAGGTGACCATCGGGCCGGTGATCGAGAACGGGTTCTTCTACGATTTCGGCACCGATCGTCCGTTCACCGACGACGACCTTCGCCGCATCGAGGAGAGAATGCAGGAGATCGTGAAGCGCGATCTGCCCGTGCGCCGCGAGGTCCTGAGCCGCGACGAAGCGATCGCCCGGTTCGAGGGGCTCGGTGAGCACTACAAAGTGGAGATCATCAAAGGCATCCCCGGCGACGAGCCGTTGTCGATCTACCATCAGGGCGACTGGTTCGATCTCTGCCGCGGACCGCACGTCCCCTCCACCGGCCGCCTGGGCGCTTTCAAGCTGACCTCAGTGGCCGGCGCCTACTGGCGCGGCGACTCGCGGAACGCGATGCTGCAGCGCATCTACGCAACTGCGTGGGCGGACAAGGAACAGCTCGAGGCGCACCTCAGGCAGGTCGAGGAAGCGCAGGCTCGCGACCACCGGAAGCTGGGAAAAGAGCTCGACCTCTTTCATTTCCACCCCTTCGCGCCGGGAGCCGCCTTCTGGACGCCAAAGGGCACGACCATCTACCAGACGCTGGCCCAGTCGATGCGCGAGCTCACCCTCGCCAACGGCTACGTGGAGATCAAGACCCCGCTCCTGTTCAACAAGGGACTATGGGAGATCAGCGGCCACTGGGGCAAGTACAAGGACAACATGTTCCTCGTTCTCGACAACGAGACGGGAGAGCACGACTTCTCCCTCAAGCCGATGAACTGCCCGTCGCACCATCTCTATTTCGGGATGAAGAAGCACAGCTACCGCGACCTTCCGCTACGACTGCACACGCAGGACGTCCTGCACCGGAACGAGTTGTCGGGCACGCTCAGTGGCCTCACGCGCGTACGGCAGTTCGCGCAGGACGACGCGCACATCTACTGCACCGAGGATCAGGTTCCGGAGGAAGTGCGCCGCTTCGTGGCGCTGCTCGATCAGGTCTACCGCTCAGTCGGCCTCGAGTACACCGCCAAGTTCGCGACCCGGCCGCCGCAGCGGATCGGTGACGACGCTCTCTGGGATCGCGCCGAGAACCTGCTGAGGAGCGCCCTCGACAGCCTGGGGCTCGCGTATGAGTTGAAACCGGGCGACGGCGCCTTCTACGGCCCCAAGATTGATTTCGACGTCTCGGACAGTATTGGCCGCAAGTGGCAGCTCGGCACGATCCAGCTCGACTACAACGCACCGGAGCGGTTCGACCTCAACTACGTCGGCGAGGACAACGCCGAGCACCGTCCGGCGGTCCTGCACCGTGCAATCTACGGATCGTTCGAGCGGTTCATCGCCATCATCATCGAGCACTTTGCGGGAGCGTTTCCACTCTGGCTGGCCCCGGTCCAGGCCTCGGTCCTGCCGCTGTCGGAGAAGTTCGTCGAGTATGCCGGCCAGGTGGAAGCGAAGCTTCTGGCCGCGGGATTGCGAGTCTCCGTGGACCGGAGCAATGAGAAGCTGGGCGCGAAAATCCGGGACGCCCAGCTCCAGAAGATCCCGTTCATGCTCATTGTGGGCGAGAAGGAAGCTTCCACGGGCGCCGTCAGTTTGCGCAAGCGCACGGGCGGCGACCAGGGCGCTCTGGCGGTCGAAGAGCTCATCCGGCAGGCAAGGGAGCTGATCGACACGCGGTCGCTCACGCTCTAGAAGCAGTCTTCGAATCTACGAGCAATCAAGTCTTCGGGGGCTCCTCGCCGACTTGACGACTCGAAGACTCGAAGACTATGTTGATCCACCCGAAAACCAGGAGGACACTCGCATTTTCCCGCAAAGAGGTAACCGCCGATTCGACCGCAGGCCGGTCGAGCCAGAGAATCGCATCAACGATCTGATCCGCTCCACCGAGGTGCGGCTGATCGACCATGAAGGACAGCAGGTCGGCATCGTGCCGATCACGCAGGCTCAGGAAATGGCCCGCGAGAAGGATCTCGACCTGGTGGAGATCTCCGCCACCGCCACTCCGCCGGTCTGCAAGATCATGGACTATGGCAAGTTCCTCTTCGAGAAAAAGAAGAAGGAGAGCGAGGCCAAGAAGAAGCAGAAGATCATCATCGTCAAGGAGGTGCAGTTCCGCCCCCGCATCGACGAGCATGACTTCGACTTCAAGAAGAACAACGTCATCCGGTTCCTGCAGCTTGGGGACAAGGTCAAAGCCATCGTCCGCTTCCGCGGCCGCGAGATGACGCACATGGAGCTCGGCCGCGCCGTGATCGATCGCCTGCTGGTCGACGTGAAGGAGCACGGAGCATCCGAGAACCCGCATCCGGACGTGCAGGGGAACCGGATGTCGGTGATCATCGCGCCCTCCAAGTAACCGGGGCGCAGCACCTTGGAATCAAACGTGGACCGGTCCCGTTACCAGCGGGGCTTTAGGGGAGATTTCCATGCCGAAGATGAAAACGCACCGCGGCGCCGCCAAACGCTTCAAGAAGAGCGGAACCGGCAAACTGCAGCGTAATCACGCCTTCCATTCGCACATCCTGACCAAGAAGTCGCCGGGCCGGAAGTCCAGGCTCGCCGGTGAGGTCGAGGTTTCGCCCGCGAATGCGAAGACTGTGAACCGGATGCTGCCTTACCTGTAGCTCTCAGCTCTTCAGCTGCGAGCTGCTTCAACACGGAGCGCGCCCCCGGGTACTCACCCTCCTGACCCGGCCGCTCGAAACGAAAGGAAACAAGGAGAACCATGCCGAGAGTCAAACGAGGTCCAAAAAGAAAGCACCGCCGCATCAAGATCCTGAAGCTCGCCAAGGGCTTCTATGGGATGAGATCGCGCGGTCATCGCATCGCGATGCAGGCTGTGGACAAGGCGCTCAACTACGCCTTCACCGGCCGCAAAGACCGCAAGGGTGAGTTCCGCACGCTCTGGATCGCCCGGATCAACGCTGCCGCCCGCCTGAACGGGATGTCCTATTCGCAGTTCATCTCCGGCCTGAAGGTGGCGGGGAACACGCTCGATCGCAAGATCCTGGCGGACATCGCCGTCCGCGACGCCGCGGCCTTCACGGCCCTGACCGAGAGCGCGAAAGCCGCCCACGCGAAGGCCAAGACGGCCTGATTCCCCATCACGATGCGCACGAAAACGGCGGGCTCTCAGCCCGCCGTTTTTCGTTTGCGCGTGTTCGCTCTCTGCAGCTCGCAGCTCTCAGCTCGCAGCTCTCAGGAGTTCCCCCGGCCTCCCTGTCGTGGCCCTACGAGCGAACAGCGCGACAGCGTAGTTGGGCGGTGGGCTCCTGCGAGCTGCGAGCTAAAAAGCTACATCTTCCGCACGGCTCCGGTCCGCGGATCCCAGGTGACCAGCTTCCCTTCTGCATCGACCGCGACGAGTTGCTGGCCGGCTGCGTAACGCGTCAGACGGGCGTCGAACCAATTGGCCTTCGGCAAGGGACCCCTGAGGTCGCTCACGACACGCTCGACGACTCCCCGCCGCGCGTCGACCACGAACATCTTGCGTCCGCTGCCTGTCGTGTCCGCCCGGACGCGGGCTACGCCCACAACGAGTACCTTGCCTCCGTCGATCTCTCCCGCCACGAACGCCCGTGGCGCGCCCGGAAGCGCAATGTCGTGGAGAGGCGCGCCGTCGCGCGAGAAGATCCGCAGACGCTGCGAACCTGAGGCGATCGACGCGACGGAGCCGTCGTGCAGCATGATTCCGTCGATGGGGATGCGCGCGATCACCTCGAGCGTCCGGGCGTCCACGATCAGGTTTGCACCTCGGACGAGCATCCGCGTGCCGTCTCCGGACAACGAAACCGTGCCGCGACGGTTCGTGGGGAAGGTCTGCTCTCCGATCCTGCGCATCACACGCGCGCTCACGTTCAACTCGAACACGCGGAGCACCATGGAGGAGACGCTGGCGTTGTACTCGACGATGCGGACGACATCCGGCGCTGGATAGAAGAGCGCATGCCGCGCGCTCGAATCGAAACGTCCGCCCGCGGCCAGCAGCTTGCCCGTGGCCGTCTCATAGACGACCACGTTCCGGTTCTCCACGATCGCCAGCCGTGACCCATCCGGGGATGGCAGCATCGACGATGCATAGGGATGCATCGTGATTCCTGTCGCGAAGCTCTTGCCGTCACTCATGCGCGTTGCGTACACCTCGAGGCGCGCTACGTTCAGCAAACCTGAAGGCTGCTGCCAGATCAGGACCTGTCCGTCATCCGAGAACCGGCTCCCCCACCATTGCGGCACCGGAAGCCGCTCGTAGGCGGAGGTCCGGCGATTGATGAGGAACGAGGAAGCGTGCCCGCCGCGGCCCACTCCCCGTCCACTCACCAGCACGCCCTCGCCGCGGCCTGCTTGCTCGACCTGCGTCACCTCTTCGAGGTCCGCCGGCCCGATCGAGACCATCCACGCCACGTACGCCCCGACAATCAGGAGCACCGACCCGAGCGCTACCCACATGAAGCGCGACAGAGCCGCGTGACCGCGGCGCAGGTCCGTCCGCCCCTGCGCCAGCTGCCACGCCGGCGCGACGGCCAGAATGACACTCGCTGCAATTCCGACCGAGAGCAGGATGCCTATCGTGACGTCCATCGATCCGCCGAGCAGCACCGGTCGCATGATCAGGAACAACGCGGCGATGGCGACTGTGAGGCACACCAGGTCGACGGCCAGGAGATAGGAGCGCGACCGCAGGATCGAGCTGAGGAGATGGCTCACCAGAAACAGCTCGACGATCATGACCGCCCCGATCGCGAGCGGCACCGTGTCTTCGAGCCAGTACACGCGCCACGCATCCGGCACCGCGAGATACGCCGGCACCGCGATGAGCGCGAAGCACCCCAGGCTGATCGCCAGGGCGGCCGACGCCTTGCCAAACCAGATTGCGGCAGGCTTCACGGGTTTCGCGAAGTAGAACGACATGCGCTTCTCCGTCAGCTCCCGGCCGATCGTCGACCAGCCCAGCGCGATCGCCAGTCCCAGACCCACGGCGATCGCCAGGAATCCTCCGACTGCCGCGATGACATCGTCCCGGTTGCCTCGCGCGCCCGGCAGCAGCGCAGCCAGGAAAGGCAGGGTGGCAAGAACAAGACAGATCGCGAAAACTCGCCCGCTTTCACGCAACTCGCGTGCGGCGATGACCAGGGTTCCGTTCATGATCTCTCCTCTCCAACAACAGCTATGAAGATCTCCTCGAGGCTCAGATGCGCCACCTCGGCCGTCCGGCTGCGCTCCCGCAACCTGTCGAACGCCAGCTCGTCGTAGTTCGTCGCCACCGCCTCGGTTCCACTCCCCCACGGCCGGGACGCCGTCACCGCCAGATTGGCTTCCACGAGATTGGCTGGCGGTCCCGAAACGCGGATCCTGCGAAAGCGGCTCTTGAGGGTTTCGAGCTCCTCGTCGAGGACCAGCCGCCCCTCTTTGAGAATGCCCACGCGGTCCGCGATCGACTCGATGGCGGCGAGATCGTGCGTGGTGATGAACACGGTCAGGCCGCGATCGGCCATGTCCGCGATGACCTCCTCGAAGAGCGCCTTGCGCGCCACGACATCGAGACCCAGCGTCGGGTCGTCCAGCACGACCAACTCCGGCGACACTGCCAGCGCCAGCGCCAGAGAGACCTGCTTCTTCTGGCCCTTTGAAAGATCGCCGTAGCGCGATCGAGCCCCGATGCCGAAGCGCTCCAGGCGCTGGTCGAACGCCTGCTGCTGCCAGCGCGGATACAGCCTCGCTGAAAGCCACGCCAGATCACGGACACGCATGT
>JANMSA010000542.1:0-2456 GCA_031388865.1 Acidobacteriota bacterium
GGCGGTGCAGCCGGGGCTTTGGGATCGACGATCAGGTTCTCGCCGTGGAATGCAGCCAGCCATTTGTCGCCGCTCCTGACCCAAACGGTAGCAGCACGAATAGGGCTCGGGGCCTTCTCGGTCTTTCCGTCCATGGTGCAAGTGCCGTCAAACGTGCCCTTGTAGCTGAGTACGTATGTGTCGGCATCGATCGTCGCCACATGCGGCTCATCGAGCTTCCAGCCGTCTTTGATATCGCATTTTACGCCGGCAATCATCTTGGTGGTCTCAGCCTTGTCCATGCGCGAGCCGCCCGGCCCAAGTGTGACGAACTTGTCACTCAACATACCCTCAAAAAACCTTGCGTCACCCTTTAAATATGCCTCATTCGCCTGCTTATCGAGAGCAAGAAGTGCATCCGCGGTTGGCGCAGCCGCGATTGGCTTGGCCGCATCGGTGTTTGCGTTATGCGCCGGTGTGTTACCGGCCGGTGCTCCGCAGGCGGCAAGCAGAGCGGCCGCGAGTGTCAATGTGATAAGGCTGATGTGTTTCATAATTTTTCTCCGACGGGGCTGTCCGAGCAGATGACCTCGTAACTCATAAGCGCGCCGAACGTCTGAGCTCAGCGGCGCGCCGCTTGCGGCGCGTCCGCTGCAGCGATCGGTTGGGCCGCGCAGTCTCGAAGCGTCATCACACAAGAGTCACGTGGTCACCAGTTCGTACTGTTCCCGGCGCCGCGACCACCGCGTACACGCCAGCGCAGGGGAATTGACCGAGATCGCCGACTTGCATCCTATTGTGGTGAACGAGCGTCCGCAGAACATCGGTATCTTGGGGTAGATCTTCCTGTGCAAGGGTCGTCATCACACATCGGGGATCGAGTAGCGCCACGTTGAGCCGTGCCCCATTACCCAGCTCGAGTTCATGACCGACCCAGTCGTTCTCGACAAACCCAGACTGCTCGGTTCTGACGATCACGTTCATGCGGAACCTGCGCTGCTCGAAGCGGCTCTGGGGCCGAAGCTCGTTCAACCGCGCGAGCGTGGACGTCGTCATGACCGAAAGGGGAAACACATCGAAGAAAGAACCCACCGGAACCGGGGACTCCATGCCAAGCGCGGCGAAAAGCGCTGCTCCGAGCTTCTGCGCAACAACCGTGTTCCTGTTGCCCCCAGGGTCTGCGCCCTCTACGTCGGGGTGGTACTGGTCGATGGTGAAGTCATCCGGCGCAACCCGCGCCAGTCTGACCTCTCGCCGAAAGTGCGCGGACAGCGTGCGGTCGACATCGCTCGAGTCGCTGGTTACTGACTTGCCATTCGGGAGATCAATCCGCACCGGGGGCGCCTCACGCTCCGCTTGTGGCGGCGCGACAAAGACCGCTCGGCACGCCAACAACTCGGGAAACAGCTTCACACTTTTCGCGCTCGCCACCTTGCCTGTTTCAGCATCGATGAGCGCGTATGCACGGTCACCCACGACACCTCGTGCCGTGACCTCGACCTCTCGGAGCTGCTCGCCTTGCATGGACTTGACAGGGAACCTCCAGAGTTCTGCCACGGAACCAACTATCGCCATCATTTGTTCCTCCTTGGTGGTTGACCTGATGTTCTTTCGCCAACGTCAGCGGCCCAACGTCTAAGGTAAGCGGCCCACCGCCGTAGCAGCAGCCACGGAGAACGAACCCCGCATCGGCGGGTCCGCTTGACCGCCGGGTTGGGCCTCACGCGCGCGATGAAACTGACAGACCTATCCACGGCGCTACCTCTTGGCGAAGAGCTCTCGAAAACAGCGCTGTGCCATGCGAAGGCCGTCGTCGGTGAAAACCACTGACTTCTGCTTCCCCACCGGATCGTGAATGAACCCCCTTTCGTGTAGCCGCGCCAGGACCTCCCAGTCGACGCCTTTCCAGGCGCGTACGCCATCGTGGAGCGTCAGATAGAGAACAGCGAGAACCGCTTCGTCGACCTTCTCGGTGTCGATGTCCATGATCACCTCATCGGACTCAGTGAGGCCCAACGCCCGCGTTCAGCCGCGGGCCGAGCGCGCAGCGCGAGGACCGTCGGCTGGAACGCGTTGTTGGGCCACACGTTTCAAAACACCAATACTTTGTCTGACTCAACAGTCCATTGGGCTAGTTGAGTCATGGTGCTGATCTCGGCTCCCTCCAGAAGGGGAATCGCCTTGATGCCTCGCGCCTCGCAGCACGTGCCGCAGAGTTTGACTTGGCCGCCCTTGGTGATGACGGACTTCAGCATGCGCTCTATGTTGTAGTAGCCCTGCGGCGTGCCCTGAGCTGAAATGGCCGCTGTTACGGCATCGGCCATGAGAAAGACACGGACCTCCGTGCCCGGTTGGTCCTTCTGCAGCGCCATGGCGAGGCGCAGGGCGTTGTAGGTTTTCTCTGAACCGTAGGGCGGCTCATTGAGGATGAACAGAACTTTCATCGAGAGCTACTCTGCATTTCGTGGGGCCCAACG
>JANMSA010000549.1:0-2997 GCA_031388865.1 Acidobacteriota bacterium
GGATCCGCGAGATGCTGGGCGCCGTCCAGCTCCACCGCCACCCGGGCATCCACGCAGAGAAGATCGACTTCCAGTCGTCCCAGACCGTCAAACGCGATCGGCAGCGGCACGTTGAGCCCGAACCGTCCGCGCGTCTCTGACAGGGTCTCGAGACGCCGGTAGAGAAACGCCTCCGTCGCACTACGCGCCCGGCCCGCGCCGTCGGCATCTGGAGGCATCGGACGGGCGGCGTGGACGAACAGGCTGGCGAGCGGCGTGTCGACGCCGTCGCGGACCAACCTGCGCACGCTACCTGAGTAGTCGCGCTTCCACAGAGGGTCCGAGGGGAACGGCTACTTGGCCATCTCGAAATCAACCCGCCGCGCCTCGCTGACTCGATGCGACGCGTCCAGAATCGCCAGCGACACCAGATCGCCGCTCGCGTCGTAGCGGACCTTCATGGCTCGTTTCTACCTGTCTTAGGCAGCCAGGACGGGAGCGAGATCGTCCTTTGTGGCGAGGGGAACGCCTAGCTGGCGAAGCACGCGATTTAGAGCGGCCAGCGACAGCCTGCGAGGCGCTGTAATCTCGATCCCGACAGGATGTCCCCCACGGGCAAAGTCCACAATGAGCCCGCCGTCGACTCGTCGGCTGCTGTAGCTTTTCTGACCCTGACACCTGGGCAAATAGTAATACGCCGCCAGCGGCCGCCCATGCCGGAAGGTCACTTCGAGATAGGCTTCCTTCATTACCTTTGCCCCTCGAGCGGGTACGCGGTGACGACGACCAGAACCTGACGGGTCGCGTCTGGCTCCACGATCACTTCCCAGGCTCGTCTCCGGTGCCGCGCTGTTACCACCCAACGCCCTTCCTCGATATCCTGATGATACCCGCCGCGTGTTCGAGCATCCGTCGTAGATCAACCTCCGTAAAACGCCGATCGCTCATGCGTTTGAGCAGATGTGGGCTGAGTTCCAGTTCCCAACCCCACCAGACCGGCCACTTCGTTCTCGTCACGATGCCTCAGCGGACGATGACATCGTCGCAGGAGTCTCGTCAACAGGCAGGATCTGCGTATGCAGGATCTGCGTACCGGTGGGATCTCGCACGTGGCAGATCCTTCACTCGTTCCGGACCGAGCTCCACCCCGCACTGATGGCTATGTAGCTCTTTCATCCGCCGGCGAACAGTTATCGGGCGGGGCGGCGCTCGTGTCAGAACTACTGAGGCCCGTGAAGCTCTGGCACGCGCATCTTGCGAGCGTCTGCGTGACCTGCAGATTCTGCTCTCTTGCATTCCGGCCACGACGATGAGACCGTCGTCGATGTGAGTGAGATGGCGGATCCCGATTGGGATATCCGGCGCGACGGGCGGGCGTGGAGCGGCGAGGAAGGGCGGCGCCGATACGCGCTGACGCCGGAGCGATTTGAACTGATTGAAGGCAAGTTGTTTTCCAGCGATGACGAGCGCCGAGTGCTGCTCGGATTGCTGCTGGAGAATCTGGGCGCGGACGCCGCCGTCCGTCTGGGCGATCCGCATGTCTGGCTCGAGGCGATCAGTCTTCACACCGGGTGGCCCATCGTCAATACTGGGCGTGAAGAAACGATACCGGTGGCAGCGAACGAACTGCCGCACGATGCGCAGATCGCCGCTGCGATCCTCGGGCGAGTGATGGCCGACCTGTCGGAGGATTACTGGTGCGCCGGCTGGCTGCATGATCTCGAGTTCGACCTGTGGTCCGCGATACACGGCGCGCGCGCGCCGTTCACGCGCAGCGATCTCGCGCAGGTGAAATATCTGTCGACGAAATGTGGCGGGTGGATCGTCTGGCACGACGCCGCACCGTGGCGCCGCTACGTTCCGCTGTCGGTGTGGGAGCCCATGTTTGCCGAGTGGCGGCGACGACCACCCGCGTGATGACGGCGCCTGCCCGCATCTGCGGGCAGGGCCTGCCCGGCCCCATGGCGCAAGATCGCAGCCGCTGCCTGTGGTATCATGTCATCAGATGATATGAGTCGACGCTCTGTCGACCATGGCCTCGAGTTCCTGCTGGCGTTCGATGGGCGCCTTCATCACCTTGAAAAAGGCTACTGGCTCAAGTTCGAAGTCACCCGCGTCAAGCCGACCGCGAAACAGCCGCACGGCCTGTCCTACTCGTTCACCCTCCACGCGCCGGACGGCACGCGTCTGGTCGGATTCGACAATGCGCACGACGTGCCGCCCCGGGGCTCTCGGTTCACGCGCCGCAGCGAGACCAGCGATCACTGGCATCGCACGGACAAGGATCCGGGCAGACCCTATGTGTTCATGGACGCCGAGACGCTGATTGACAACTTCTTCGACGAGGTCGAGCGGATGTTGAGGGAACGTGGACTTGGCAGCCGGGTCATCCGGGTCGAAGAATCATCGAGGTCACAATGAAGAATCCCAAGGTGCAGAGCCTGCGGTCGCTGCGGGCAGAGATGAAGGCCGTGGCCCGCGGGGAGCGACAGGCTCCGGCTGATGCGGGCAAACCAAGCTTCAACTCGGTTGAGGCTATCGTGCGGCTGCTCACGCCTGATAACCGGCGACTCCTCGCCCTGATCCGCGACAGGAAGCCGCGGTCCGTTGCGGCCTTGGCCGCCATGACCGGGCGAGCGCAGCCCAACCTGACCAGAACGCTGGCCAAGCTGGAAGCCGTCGGCTTCATCACGATGAAGGCCGTGGGCCGCTGTAAAGCGCCAAGCGTCGCCGTCAAAAAGATCGTGGTCGAGATCGATCCGTACTCCGATCGTGACCGGCTCCGGGTGGCGTGACGTCCGCGCCGATGTTGATGTCGGGTGACAGGTGTTCCAGGCTGTCCAGCAGCCGCTCGGCGAGCCGCGCCCGAGCCTTCGGCTCGAGCTTGAGTGCCGCCGCCTCCAGCTCCTCGATACTGATGTGGGAATTCTACGCCGAGAGTGTCGGTTTGTCTGCTCGGAGGCGCGCCGGCGCATTCAACGCAGCCGCCGGACGTGGCTCGTCCCCTTCAGGACGAGA
>JANMSA010000573.1:0-2925 GCA_031388865.1 Acidobacteriota bacterium
TAGCGCGGTGCTTCAGCCCGCGTCGGACGCGAAGTGCGTACGACCGTAAGCGTAGCTCCGAGTGCCTCATAGGCGGGGGGTAGATTTTTTCGTAGGCTGTCGTAGTGGTAACCAATACGACAGCGACAATGGAACTGGTGGAGACGGGCGAGAAGCGCGACCGGGTGGGCCGCAAAATCACGCCGGCGTCGCGGCGCGAGGAATTGGTCGGGGCCTGGCAGCGCAGCGGGTTGACTCAGGCGGAGTTCGCGCGCCGGGAGGGCGTGCGGTATCCGACCTTTGCCAGCTGGGTGCAGCAGGCGCGGGCGGCGAGCGGGGCGCGCAAGTCAGCGGTGTCGAAGGTGCGTTTTGCCGAAACCGGAGTACGGAAACCGGAGTACGGGGTCAGGCTTTGGGGTTTGGTGCGATCTCGCAACTCAGACACCCGATGAGATGAAAGAACTCATGCAGCCAATTAGGTCGTTCGGCTGGAATGCGCCGGCAACTGCGTCGCCGCGAGGCGGGGTGGAGAGCAGCCGGAGGCAAGGTGCGCAGTCGGTAATGAAGATGAAGCCCATCGAATGAGCCTCGTAAAAGCAAACAACCGTGGAGCCGAGCCTCTCAAACCATGGCGAAGGCTGACAGGACAGGCGGCGAGCAAACCCTGCGCGAAGCGGGAGAGGCTCGAAACGACCGCGACGCCAGTCATCACCACGGCGGGGTTAGCGGGCACCGAATGCGCACGAGGGTGAGGAGCGCAAGAGATGAGATCTGCGACGGCGGGCGTGATGGCCCGGCGCACGGGCACAACCCCGTTGAGGGGAAGGCCCGCGCGGTCGGCGCAGAAGTCGGAGCGGTTCATAGTAGCGCAACCCCGCGATCGCCTCTGGCGATGCGGACAGAAGGCGGTAACGACGCTGGAGCGAAGGGACCGCACTTGATCGACGGGAACAGCGAAGCGAAGGACGAGGCGATGGCTCCGGCGACGGGGATAAGAACGCCGACAAAAGTTCAGCAGCTTCAACGAACCCTCTACGGCAAGGCGAAGGGTGAGAGGAAGTGGCGCGCATGGAGTCTCTACGCAGAGCTGTGCCGCCGCGACGTGCTGGAAACCGCGCTGGAGGCGGTGGTGCGCAACGGCGGAGCAGCCGGCGTGGACGGGATCGGGGTGGCCGAGATCAAGGCCGCTCGCGAGAGCTTCCTCGACGCGCTGCAAAACCAGTTGCGGGAAAAGAGCTACCGGCCCGAGCCGGTGCGAAGAGTCTGGATACCGAAGGCCGACGGCAAACGAAGGCCGCTCGGGATCCCGACGGTGAAGGACCGGATCGTGCAGATGGCGCTGCTGCTGTTGCTGCAGCCCATCTTCGAGGCGGACTTCCACGAGCACAGTTACGGTTACCGGCCTGGGCGCAGCGCGCATCAGGCGCTGGAGGCGATCCGACTGGCACTGTGGCACGGCTACCACGAGGTGATCGACGCCGACTTGAGCGGCTACTTCGACACCATCGAGCATGCCGGGCTACTGCGGCTGGTGGCCCGACGCGTGAGCGACGGGAGCATCCTGCGACTGGTGAAGCTGTTCCTCAAGGCCCCCATCGTGGAGGAGCAAAACGGCACACGAACGATCCAGCCCAGCGAACGGGGAACGCCTCAAGGCGGGGTCATCTCGCCCTTGTTGGCCAACCTTTATCTCAACGGGCTGGATCATCAGGTGAACGACCGGCCGGCGACGGGCGCACGGATGATCCGCTACGCGGATGACTTCGTGCTGTTGTGTCGGCCGGGTCGGGCCGCTGCGTTGCGCCAGAGGCTGGAAGGGTATCTCCAGCGCAAAGGCCTCTCGCTGAATACGGCGAAGACCCGCGTGCTGGACATACGCCACGACACGTTCCAGTTCCTCGGCTTCGAGATGAGCTGGCGGCGCAGCATGCACACACACCGGCACTATCCGCACGTGCGACCGAGTCGGAAAAGCGAGAGACATCTGCGTGAAAGCGTCCGGCGGGAACTCAACCACTGGACGCACTACCGCAGCTGCACCGAAGCGATCCGGCAGGTCAACCGCGTGGTGCGGGGATGGTCACAATACTTCCACTACGGACACTGCACGGGCGTGTTCGTGCGCGCCGATGACTGGCTGCGCGAACGCGTGCGCACATGGCTGTGGGGGAAGTATCGACGACGGCTGTCCCGCTACGAGTTCTTCACCAACGAGCGCATCCAAGGCCAGTATGGCCTCTATCGCATGCCCGTGCATGCCCCCTACACCCGAGAGCCATGCCGTGAACGATCCCGGAAAGCCGGATGCGGGAAAACCGCCCGTCCGGTTTGATGAGGGGCGGGAGCCGGCCGATTCACCTCGGTCGGCTCCTGCCTACTCTACGGGTCCGGACGTTGAAAGCGATGTCGGAAGTTTTCCGCGCTGCACGATTCCGTCCGTGAGCAGCCACGCGGCGGCGTAGCAGACGAAGATCGCGGCGCCGCCGAATCGTGCGGCCGAGGTCCGCGGCGCTGCCACCGTACTCCCTGAGCGTGACGACTTCGCTCAGCAACTTGCCCGCGCCATCACGGAGCCCTCATTCGGCACGCGGATGGATCAGTGAAAGAGGCTTGTTGCCGAACCGCCGGTAGACCGTGAAGTGATGCGAATCGACCGTGATCACCTTCGCGCGTGGGAAAATTTCCGAGAGCCGGACGACCGCTGCGTCGCAAAAATCCATCTGTGAGTATTTGGCGGCGAGCGCGCGGAGGTGCGCCATGTGGTCGGGCAGCAGATCGACGATCCGGAGCGCGCCCGTGTCCACCATCTCGAAGAGCCGGTCGATCGCCTCGCGTGATTTCCCAAGATGCCAGATCGCCTCGGCGATCACGGCCTCGCACGGGATCAAAGGCGGTTCCAGAACTTCCAACACCTGCACGCTCCATTCGTGCCACTGGTCGTAGCGG
>JANMSA010000594.1:0-5062 GCA_031388865.1 Acidobacteriota bacterium
GGTCACGTGGAACAACACGCTCAACTACAGCAAGGATCTCACGCTGCATTCGCTGAGTGGCATGGCGGGCAGCGAGTACATCACCAACTATTCGTCTTCCGTCGGGGCGTCACGCCAGCGGTTTGATTTTGTCAGTGAGCCGTTTCAGTATCTGAACTTCGGTGGACTCGCGGATCAGAACAATGGAGGCTCCGCGTCGGAATGGGGACTCTTCTCCCTGTTCAGCTCGGCCACCTACATGTTCGATACGCGCTACTTGGTGACGGCCAATTTCAGGGCAGACGCGTCCTCTCGTTTTGCCAAGAACAATCAGTGGGGCTATTTCCCCTCTGTGTCCGCGGGCTGGAAACTGTCCAATGAGAAGTTCCTCCAGAACGTGGACTGGCTCTCCGACCTGAAACTGCGAGGCAGCGTCGGCAGGCTGGGCAACCAGGAAATCGACAACTACGCGTTCCTGACCCTGCTCCGCAGAACAGGAGACCAGTACACCATCTCCCGCTATGGCAATCCCGACCTGAAGTGGGAGACGACCACCCAGAAGAACATCGGCATGGATGTGGGAGTGCTGAACGACAAGCTCAATCTTGCCATCGACTACTTCGTCAAGAACACGTCCGACATCCTGCTCCCGATTTCTCTGCCCTCCATCGTCGGAAACGTCTCTCCGACTATCGTGAATGCCGGCGAAGTGAGTAACAAGGGCTTCGAAGTCGATCTTGGCTACCGCAACAGTCGCAATGGGTTCAAGTACGGCATCAATGCGAACGCGGGAACGGTCAGGAACAACGTGGAGAAGCTCCACCCCAACCTCCCGAACATCATCGGCGACGTGTACAGGACCGAGGTCGGGCAGCCGCTGGGCTCGTTCTACGGCTACGTGATGGACGGCCTGTACCAGAACCAGAGCGACATCAGCACGCATCTGTTCGGCACGACGAATCCCGCCGAGCAGCCGGGCGACATCAGGTTCAAGGACCTGAACGGCGACGGCAGGATCAATGATGATGACCGGACATTCCTCGGAAGTCCGATTCCCAGGCTGTCCTACGGCCTGAACCTGTCCGGCGACTATCGCGGGCTCGACATGAAGATGTTCTTCCAGGGGGTCCGGGGCGTCGACAAGTACAACGACGCCAAGCAGATCACGGACTACGACAGCCGCCCCTTCAACCACAGCACCGCGGTCCTGGGCAGCTGGGATGGAGAAGGGTCCACCAACACCATGCCGCGCGCCACGTTCAATGACAACGGCAGCAGCAAGAAGTCGAGCATCTTCGTGGAGGATGCGTCCTACCTCCGCCTGAAGAATCTCGAGATCGGGTATTCCCTCGGCGCGCTGCGTTCCGTGTCGCGGCTGGGCCTCCGGAACGTGCGCGTGTATGTCTCTGGCCAGAACCTCTGGACCAGGACCGACTATACGGGACTGGATCCGGAGTCTACCGATATCCTGGACAGGGGGACGTATCCGCAATCACGAGCATTCCTGTTCGGCACGAATGCCACATTCTAGGCCCCGACCTGCATCTCAGTCTGCGAATATCATGAACTGGTGGAGCGGCATAATGAAGACAAAACATAGAGCACTCGCGTTGATCCCGATCATTTCAGTGCTGAGCTGCACTGATCTGTACAAGGATCCGATCGGACTCCTGACCCCGGAGCAGATCAGCACCGACCCGACCCTGAATACGGTCAGCTCGTCGGTGACATCGTCCTACCAGATGCTGGCCAATACCCTGAACCTCCTCGGGGAATGGCGATGGGATCTGGGCCTCGTCTTTCGAAACGACGTGATCCTGCAGGACATGGCGTCGGACGACATGAAGAAGAAATGGAACCCTGATGGCGACCAGTCATGGATGGATCAGGTGTCCTCCTTCAACTTCACGGCCTCCAACCAGGCCTTCAATGGCCAGTGGACCTACGACTACGAAGGGATCTCCCGCGCCAATCTGGCCATCAGCTATCTGGTCGATCCGGCCATCATCGCGAAGATCGGCATGAATGCCGCCCTGAGAGACCGGCTGCTGGGCGAGGCGTATTTCCTGAGGGCGTTCTACTACTTCGACCTGGTCAATGCCTTCGGCGACGTTCCCCTGTTGCTGACCCCGCTCAAGGACTTCGCGGAAGCGTACGGCGTCGCGAGACGGGAAACGAAAGCGGTCGTGTATGCCCAGATCGGCTCCGATCTGGCCCAGGCGAAGACACTGCTGCCGAGCAGCAAATACCCTGTGTCTGCCGAGCCATGGAGAGCGTCGAAAGGAGCCGCAATCGCCCTCCAGGCGAAGGTGGCACTGTACAACCAGCAGTGGACGCAGGTGATCAGTCTCGTCAGTGAGCTGGAGGGCCTGGGTTTTTACAGCCTGAATGCCAACTACTTCGACAATTTCGCGGTCAGCAGCGAGTTTACCGAGAACGAAGTCATCTTCTCCTACGATCACAAGACGGGGAGCAATCCACGAAGCGGCAATGGACTGGCTGCACCGCTGGATTGGGGGTTCATCGCACCGACTTCTGATTTCCTCGCCGAATTCGAAGCGAATGACCCACGGTCGGCACTCACGGTCAATGTCGCCGACAAGGCCGTGTACAAGCTGCTGGGCGCGACGAATACCACGTACAAGGGCAATGACGATTCGCCAGGGAACAAGATCTACATTCGCATGGCAGATGTGCTGCTCTGGAAAGCCGAGGCATATATCGAGACGGCGAATTATCCCGCGGCCATCGCCATCATCAACAGCATCAGGGCGCGAGCCCGCGCGGGTGCCCCGGCTGGTACCTTGCCCGACAGAGCCGCCTCCACGGACAAGAACCAGGTCACGACCTGGTTACGGCATGAAAGGAGAGTGGAGCTGGGTTTCGAATCGCAGCGATTCAACGACCTGAAAAGATGGGGAATCGCGAAGCAGGTGCTGTCCGCTCTTGGGAAGAATTTCCAGGACTACCACTATCTGTATCCGATTCCACAGGGTGAAATCGACAAGTCAGGCGGGAGCATCACGCAGAATCCCGGCTATTAGTTCATGGGCTGACGAGGGAGTCGACTCACCGAGTCGTCAGGCTCGGGAAAGGCCGCAAGGCCTTCCCCGAGCCTGACGGCGTTTGGGACCCCGATCAGGGAGCGTGGCCAGGCAACGCGCTCCCATCCGCGCCGAACAAGTGCACGCGCGCCGGCGGCACCTGCACCCCGATGTCCTCGCCCACATCCGGCAGCGGATCGCCGGAGACCGAGGCCAGCAGGCGGTGTGGCCCGATGTCGAAGTGAATGTGGCTGGTGCCTCCGAGCCGCTCGACGAGCACCACCTTTCCTGTCAGTCCGACATCAGCGACCTCTGACCCGACACCGGTCGCCGCTCCGATTCTCAGGTCTTCGGGACGGATGCCCAGCGTCCGCGGCTCCGCCGCCGCCGCCGCCAGTCGCGCCGCGGGCAGCTCGACGCGAACGCCCTCGGCGACGAACGCGGCGCGGCCATCCTCGCTCTCCGCACGCCCGTCGATGAAGTTCATCGGCGGCGTCCCGATGAACCCGGCGACGAAGCGGTTGAGCGGACTGCGATACAGCTCGATCGGCCGCCCCACCTGCTGGATCCGGCCGTTGGCGAGCACGACGATGCGGTCGCCCAGGGTCATGGCCTCCACCTGGTCGTGCGTGACGTAGATCGCGGTCGTCTTCAGGCGGCGCTGCAGCCCGCCGATCTCGATGCGCATCTGTGCCCGAAGGCCCGCGTCGAGGTTGGACAGCGGCTCGTCGAAGAGGAACACCATCGGCTCGCGCACCATCGCCCGCCCCATCGCCACGCGCTGTCGCTGCCCGCCGGAGAGCTGTTTCGGCTTGCGGTCGAAGAGTGCGTCGAGGCCCAGCATGCCGCCCGCCCACGCGACGCGCTTGTCGATCTCCGCCCTCGGAACTTTGCGAAGCCGCAGTCCGAGAGAGAGGTTGTCGCGAACGGTCAGATGGGGATACAGGGCGTAGTCCTGGAACACCATCGCGACGTCGCGCAGACGCGGAGGCAACCCGGTGATCTCGCGGTCCCCGATGCGAATGCTACCCGCGGTCACGGACTCGAGCCCCGCGACCATGCGCAGGATGGTCGACTTGCCGGAGCCCGAGCCGCCCACCAGCACCAGCAGCTCGCCATCGGCGACGTTCAGGCTGAAATCCTCGACGACGCTGACGTCGCCGAACCGCTTGGACACGTGCTCGAAGGAGACCGGTGGCATTAGCCTTTTGCTCCCGAGCCGGCCATGCTCTCGATGAAATACCGCTGCAGGAACATGTACGCGACCACGACGGGGACGACCAGCACCATGGCGGCGGCCAGCGACACACCGAGCGTCCCCGCCCCGCCGCCCAGCGCGAAGACCGTGAGCAGCTGCGGCAGGGTCATGATCTGCTGGTCGCGGACGACGAGCAGGGGCCAGAGCACCTCGTTCCAGGATCCCATGAAGGTGAAGATGGCGACGATGGCCAGGGGCGGGCGCGCGAGCGGCCAGAAGATCGTGAAGAGAATGCGCAGCTCCCCCATGCCGTCCATGCGCGCCGAATCGATGAGTGACTGGGGAATCTGCAGGAAGAACTGCCGCAGCATCAGAATCGCCGTCGCATTGAACAAATATGGGACGATGAGCGCCGCGTACGTGTCGATCCATCCGATCTGGACGATCAGCGTGTACAGCGGTATCAGCGTCAGTTGTCCGGGCACCAACAGCACTGTCACCGTGGCCACGTTCAGTAAGCGGCGTCCTGGAAAATTGAGCCGTGCCATCGCGTACGCGGTGATCGAGCCCAGAACGAGCACCGACGCGGTGATTGTGCCCGCAACGAGGACGCTGTTCAGCAGCGCGCGTCCGAACGGCGCCCGGCTCCACATGATCCGGTAGTTGTCCAGCGTCATCCGGTCCGGAACGAGGGCCAGCGAGCCGACCTCGGACGGCGGCTTCAACGTGCTCGACGCCATCCAGAGGAACGGATAGATAAAGGTGACGGCGGCCACCGTCAGCCCCGCATAAAGCGCGGCTCGCGCCAGGAGCCTCACAGCGCCTCCGCCTTGCCGATGAC
>JANMSA010000601.1:0-1584 GCA_031388865.1 Acidobacteriota bacterium
CTTCGTTGAGCGCGACCGAGCCGCGCTTCGGCTCGGAGACGATCTCTGCATCCATGTCCTGGCCCAGCGGGTCGCCGTCGTTGGCCAGCACGCCCGGGCCCGGCACGGAGAGGCTCTGCCCCTCCTGACGGTTGTATACGTCGTCGTCCGCAAACGGTGCATCGCTGTTGAGGCGCGCTACGACCGCGAAGTAGAGGAACTTCTCGGAGGGCACGCCGGAGAGATCTTCAAAAGCAAATACCCGTAGCAGTCGCAGGTCGCGCGTTCCACCGCTGGCCGTGCCGTAGATCGCAGAGTCCAGCCCAGTCCAGTCGGCGAGGTTGCCGTCGAGCACGATCCTTCGGTCGCCCCCCGGCGAACGGGCGGCGCGCCGGCGGACCGTCGACTCAGGCAGGACCACGTCGGAACCGTCATCGTTGACGAGCGCAATATGAGTCGCGGGGGGGCGCGTGGCCTCGAAGCCGAGGCGCATGTCGCGGGTGATCCCGCCCGGGCCGAACGCACTGCGTCGCATGCGCGTCTCGAACGTCAACTCGCCGCTGCTGCTCTGCAGCGCCGCGTCCCAGGCGGAGGTGTCGTCGTCGAGGATGGATCCGAGGGCGCTCCCGGTGCAGAGCTGGCGGAACGTGCGAGTCACTCGCGCTGCGTTGCCTGAGTCCGTGACCTGGGTCACCAGGACCTGCTCGACTCCGTTCATCCCTCCTACCGTGCACCCCGTAGCGGGGCTGCGATCGGTGTCGACGAACACCCGGAATTGCGTCGTTGCCGCCGTGGCGAACGAAGTTGCGACGAGCAGCACAAACAGAGACCCGGCGCGAACGAGACGAGTGGGTGCCATCACAAGATTTTCCTTGACGAGAACACCAGTGCCCTTCACGAACACCACTTGGACTGAGCCCGCGCGGAGCGCGGTCGAATTGGAACGACGGACCGGGGAAGGGTACCAGAATTCGGAAACTGGAGGGACTGAGTGCACTGTATGAAAAGACCACGCGCGAGCCGACGGTTGAAAGGGCAGCTGACCGCGTCGCTTGAGACATCCGTCACAAACGGAGGGGTCGGATGGCGCGGGGTGGAGACGGCGCTCGTTCGCTTACAGATCGCAGCTCTCAGCTCTCAGGAGACCTGCGAGAACCCGATCGATGCAGCAGCCCTGCTCTCCCTCGTTCCGACCCCCATCAATCCACACACGTATCGTGAATTGTTCGCCGAAGCTGCGCGTGGGCGAAGCTCCGTGAGCGCTTGACTCAGCGGAGCTTCACACGCGCTGTAACTTCCCGCCTGCGCCCTGCGCACTTCGATCCTCGAGGACGGTGCGATTCCCGGTTGCGGAGTCAACGAGCTTCGTCAACGGAGCCCGGGGTTCACATCGACAACGACCCGAACCCGGCCACGCCGGCGTAGGCCAGTGGCCGGCCGGCGCGGGCGATCACTGTGTGAACGAAAAAAACCGGCGGCCCTGGCAGGCCGCCGGTCTACCCCACCCTGCGCGCGCCGGGGGAGCGCACGCCACACCCTCAATCAGTCTTCGACGTTGATCTTCTTCGCCTGGACGGTCGTTGCGTTCACACGCCGCCCTTCAAC
>JANMSA010000630.1:0-3309 GCA_031388865.1 Acidobacteriota bacterium
CAGCGCGGGAGGCTCGACCGAGTCGAGCTGCAGCGACTGAATCGCGTGCACGGCCTCGTGATTCCGGACATCCCTTCCCGCGCCGGTCCAGAAACCTGGGAAAACGCCCCATGTGAAGCCGTTCACCCTCCGTCCCTGATCATCGACGTCGGGACGTTTGGTCTCGTACCAGATCATGCCGTCGCGGATGTCGACGTCATCGGCGTCCTGGATGGCGCGCGAGAGGTAGCCGGTCTGGACCGCGGACACATCGATGTCCACATACGATTCATGAGCGCGGTCCATGGGCGTGGCTACGCGCAATCGCAGAGGTCCGAACGTGTAGCCGATGCGGCTCAGAGGATGTTCGCCCGCGGTCGTGTTCTCCACAAGCGAGGTGCTCAGGTTCGCGACGAGCCAGGCGGTCGTGATGTGGCCGTCGCCAGCGAGACGCTTCGCCTGATAGAACGCCATTCCGCCAATCGCTCCCGCCGCGAGACAGCGCGCGTGCTTCGGAGCTGCCCGGGTGAGCTTCGCGTGGGTCGCGCAGCCGAGCCAGGTGAAGAGCGTCGTGCTGACGACATTCAACGCAGCGATCTTCTGACGATCTGCTCCCCGGAGAGGGAGCGCGATGAGCAGCAGCAGCGCGATGACCCGCATCGGCTCAGAACAGCGCTGGTTCCTGATAGGTCCCGAAGACGTCGCGAAACGCGTCCGAGATCTCCCCCACCGTGGCGTAGACCTTCACGGCTTCGATCAGGGCGGGCATCGTGTTCGCGTCGGCATCGGCAGCGACGTTGCGCAGCGTCTGCAGCGCAGACTCCACCTTCGCGCCGTCCCGCGATGCGCGAACTTTGTTCAGGCTGGCGATCTGCTCGGCGGCCACTGAATCGTCGATGTAGAGCGCGTCGTACTTGTCGTCGTTCCCGGTCTTGTAGGCGTTGACGCCGACCACGATCTTCTCGGCGGAGTCGACGGCGCGCTGGAACTGATACGCCGCGTCCCAGATCTCCCGCTGCGGAAACCCGGCCTCGATGGCCTCGACCATTCCTCCGAACTGATCGATCTTCTCGATGTACTCGAAGCAGCCCTTCTCCATCCTGTCCGTCAGCTCTTCCATGAAGTACGAGCCGCCGAACGGATCGACCGTGTTGATGACGCCCGACTCGTGGGCAATGATCTGCTGGGTGCGCAGCGCGATGCGCGCGGCCTGCTCGGTGGGGAGGGCAAGCGTCTCGTCGAGCGAGTTCGTATGCAGCGACTGCGTGCCGCCGAACACCGCCGCCAGCGCCTGCACGGTCACCCGCACGATGTTGTTGTACGGCTGCTGGGCGGTGAGCGAAGCGCCCGCCGTCTGCGTGTGAAAGCGGAGCTGCCAGGAGCGCGGATCCTTGGCGTGGTAGCGGTCGCGCATCACCTTCGCCCACACGCGGCGGGCCGCGCGGAACTTGGCCACTTCCTCGAAGAGGTCGTTGTGCGAGTTGAAGAAGAAGGAGAGCCGCGGCGCGAACTCGTCCACATCCATCCCGGCGCGCACGCCGTACTCGACATACTCCATGCCGTCGCGCAACGTGAACGCGAGTTCCTGCAGCGCCGTCGATCCCGCCTCGCGGATGTGATATCCGCTGACGGAGATGGTGTTGTACTTCGGCACGTGCTCGGTGCAGAAGCGGATCGTGTCGATGATCAGGCGCATCGACGGACGCGGCGGGTAGATGTACTCCTTCTGCGCGATGTACTCCTTGAGGATGTCGTTCTGCAGGGTGCCGGAGATCTTCTTCCAGTCAGCGCCCTGCTTCTCGGCAACGGCGAGGTACATCGCCAGCGCCACGGGACCGGTGGAGTTGATGGTCATGGAGACGGTCACGTCCTCGAGGTTGATGCCCTCGAAGAGCACTTCCATATCGGCGAGCGAGTCCACCGCCACGCCGCACTTGCCGACCTCGCCCCTGCTGTAGTGATGATCGGAGTCGTATCCGTAGAGCGTGGGCAGATGGAACGCAGTCGACAAGCCGGTCTGCCCCTGCGTGAGCAGGTACTTGAAACGCTCGTTGGTCTGCCGCGCGGTGCCGAACCCCGCGAACTGGCGCATCGTCCAGAGACGTCCTCGATAACCGGTCGGATGGATGCCGCGGGTATACGGGAACTCGCCTGGATTGCCGATCTCGTGAAAGTCCTGTCCCTCAATCGACAGCGGGGTCGCGAGCGGATTGATCTCCATGCCGCCGACGGTGGTGAAGTCCTTCTTCCAGTGCGGCTTCCTGCGCAGCAGCGGATCGAGGACATCGCGGCGCCACTGCCCCTCTTCCTTCCGCACCGTCCCCATCGCCTCGGCAGAAAACAGCGAGAGCTGTTCTCCTTCGGCCGGCTGAGGTGGTGCGGTGACGGCTTTGGCTGAGTGCAGATCAGCTTCGTTGCGGCTCATGGTTTCTCCCCGGGGGAACTATACGACGGTCTTTCCTTAGCGAGGAACGCGCCCAGACCCTTCTGGGGCTCTCCGCTCGCGAACAGCCTGGCGAACTCGGCGCGCTCGAGCCGGTCTCCGCCCTGGGAACGGATCAGTAGCGCCGCCGCCGCGAAGAGCAGCGCCGCGGCCGCGAGTCCGCGCACGTCGCCGTCGCCGTACGCGACGGTGAGATCCGTGCGCCCCAGAAGATCTTCGAGCGTGCGGGCATTGACGCCGCGGAGCTCTGCGGGCCCGAGAAAGAGCATCAGCGGAACATGGAGAAGACGCGGTTGATCACCCCGGCGTCGCGCTTTTCCATCTGCTCGAGCTCCCCGGCATCGAAGAAGACTCCGCCGCAGCTCGCGCACTGATCCACCTTCACGCCCTGCAGCTCGATCTCCTGCAGGTCCATGCCGCACTTGGGACACTTCATCCAGTGCGCCTGCTTGAGGCGGTCCTTCTCGTCGACGGCCATCTTCGCCGCCTGCTCTTTCGCCCACTTCTTGCGGCGCTCGAGCTCCTGACGCGCAAAATACTCATCTTCGGCTTTGCTGGGTTTGTCGATGTCGGACATGCGTGTTGCCTCCGTCTGTACGGCGGCGATTCTACATTCTGCGTGGCGCTTCCGGAGGGAAGACGGTTCACCACAGAGACACAGAGCTCACAGAGGTACACAGAGAAACGGCATTTCTCTGTGAATTTCTCTGTACGACCAGCATTGCGTTTCTGCGCGACGCGCACAGATTTCAGCCGCCGTAGGCGTCCCAGGTCGTAGCACCCTGCTTCAGTCGGGTGCTACGGTGCGTCTGAAATTCAGCCCGCGGCCGTCCCCGCTTTCAGGTGCGTTCTTTCCGAGCCACCATCAGCAACCCCGGCCCGAAGGG
>JANMSA010000319.1:0-13634 GCA_031388865.1 Acidobacteriota bacterium
TCGAGGGACCTGTGAGGAGGGGTGGCACGACGCATGTGGATCGAGCTGCGCGCCGCCCGCCCCTCCAGGTCCCTCGACTCACGCCCCTGGCTGACAGCGACGGGCCAATTCTTTTTGGCGCGCCGAGTTCTGGCTCTTCACGCCGGAGGCGTAGTGACAGATAGCCGGTGGTTCCGCGAAGCGCAAGACTCCCGAGCGCGCAATTTCAGACGTGAGCTTTCTTCCGCGATCGCCACGCGTCCAGACTCCAGTCTCCTCCGCCGCGCGCGGCCATGTAGAGGAAGATGAAGCAGTACAGCACAGCGGGCGTGCCCTGGTTCTGCACAGGCCAGAACATCGCCGGCACGAAGTGGAACTGCCAGTAGGCGACGGCCATCATGCCCGACACGATGAACGCCGTGGGACGCGTGAGGAAGCCGAGCAGAATCAGAATTCCGCCGGCCACCTCGAGGATTGCGCCGATCCAGATCTGCGACCCCACGACCACTGTGTTGCCGGGCGGCATTCCGCCAAACCAGCCAAAGAGCTTGATGGCGCCCGATTGAAAGAACATCCACCCCGAGACCACACGCAAGAGAAAGTAGCTGATCCGAATCGCCAGGTCCCTGTCCATATCACTCCCATTCTGCTGCACCGGTCATTGTCGCAGACGATGGAGCGCGCCAACCGCCAACCGCCAACCGCCCACATCACATCGCCAGGAGCGGGGAGCCGGCCAGCGCCTGCAGCAGAAGCAGGATCGTGACGACTGTCCACACTCCTGCGGTCGCATAGATCCAGCGGCGCGCGCCGGGAGCGCGGCGGCGGTCGAGCACCCAGCCCAGGAGCGGCAGTGCCTGGAGCGCGTGCATTCCCACGAAATGGGCGACGCGCAGGTCGCCGGCGGTCGTGCTCCAGTTGACGAGCGGCAGGCCGGGGCCACCGTCCAGCGCCCCGACGGAATGCGAATGGTTGGTGACGATGAGGCCACCCTCGGCGCTGGCGAGAATGAAGATCACCATCCCCAGGCGAATGCCGGTGAGGAATGCGCCGGAAGCCGACGAGGTGCGCCGGAAAAACAGGTAGGTGGCGTACAGGACCGCAATCGTGTTCACCATGATGAGGATGCCCATCAGGGAGAAGACGCCGCCGTCGAGTGCTGAGTCGTTGTTGAAGTGCGAGCGGACGCCGCGCAGCGCCTGACCCGCGGTGAGCACCATCTCGCCAGTCATCGAGAACGCAATGACGCGGGAGATGACCCGGACGGCCCGGTCACTCTGCTGCAGGTACGAGAGCAGCCATCCCATCGTGCCCGTGAAGATGGCGATGGAGATCGCAAACTTCATCGGCTTGATCCAGCGGCCGATGCCCAGGATCTGCATCGGGTCCAGAAAAACGGCGGGAAGCAGCAGGAGGAACAGCGCGAGGTGAGCGAGGCTCACGATGGTCAGCAGCCGGTTCCGTCGCATCGACTCCGCGAGCAGAGCTCTCAAGATGGAAAGATCTCCGCGAGCTTCCGTTGCCGCACGGATTTGATGAGGAAGAAGAGCAGCAGGCCCACCGGTCCGAGAAAGAACGTCAAGAGGAGAACCGGAACGAGCAGCAGGTGCGGGATGCCGCTGGCCTTCGCCTGCCGCACCTCGAGCGCGCCGGCTAGCAGATCGAATGCGAGGTAGTGAACCCACCCGGCCAGGAGCAGGGCATCACTGCTGAACAGCGCGCGGACCTCGGCAATGGAGCCAAACCCTCCCGCCGCACCAGGCATGAAGAGAACGACCAGCACCAGGTAAATCGCCGACAGAACGAGCGACCAGGCGCCGCTCAGCACGAGAGCGCCGGTCCAGCGCCAGCGCGGAGCGAGGATGAGCAACAGCCAACCCAACATTGCGAACGCACTGCAAAGACTGAAGAGCTGGTCCATCTGCATAGGCGTTCATGGTCTCACAGCTGTGAGCGCTTGGCGGATTGAGGACGTAGCGCTTCGCGGATTGAGGATTGAGGATTGAGGATGTAGCAGCTTCGCGAACGATAGACAACGAACTCACAGACAACTGACAACTGAGAACCGACAACGATCCTGCGTGAGCCCACCAGCAACCAGCAACCAGCTACAGGAAACTACTCGGCTCCCTGTGGGATTCTCTCCAGCTCTGCACGGTTCCAGTTGCCGAGCGTTGCTGCTGCGTCATACGTGCTCTGCACGAAATCGAGGAGCGCCTGCCGTGGGGACGGCGCGGTGCGTACGTCCTCGTACATCAGCACGAACTCGCCGAGGCTGGTGTCGTAGCGGGCCTGAGATGGTTGCACCTTCGCGGCAGCGAATCCCTCCGGCTGCGGTGCGGCGTACGCATAGAAAGCCGCATCCGTGATCGGTCCGCTGCCCGGCCAGAAACCTGCGCTGATCACCTCGTGTGAGTACGCTTCGTTCGTCATCGCGTCGGCGCCTTCACGATGCGGCGCGCGCCTGCCGTTGAACCGTGTCACCGCGAGATCGAAGCTGCCCCAGAAGAAATGCACAGGGCTGCTCTTGCCGACGAACCGGCCGCGGAACTCCTCCAGCACGGCCGCAACGGCCACCATGATCCGCCACCACCGCGTGACGAACTCGCCTTCGTAGGTGGAATGCGTTCGATCGGTGTCGAGCCGGATGTTCTCCGGCAGCTCGACAGTCATCGGCCAGATTTTCACCTGGATCCCTAACGCTGCGAGCTCCTTCATGAGCATCGGGTAAAAGTCAGCCGAGCTCTGCGCTCTCAGCGCGAGCTCGCGCCGGCGTCCCCAGCTCGTTTCGATGGTCAGGCGGTGGTCGACGAAGTCGAAGGAAATCTCGAATGCGCCGTCGTGATACGGAATCGGGGATGTCGTCAGGCCGCGTGCGGTGAGATAGAGCGTGGTGTTCCACCAGTGATTGACGAGCGGCGCCAGCGCGAGCCGGACCTTCCCGACGATCTGCAGCCAGAGATGCAGCGTCGCGTACGTCGGCTGCCATTCCGACAGAGGCAGGGGCGCCCAGATCTCCCGTGCTGGAGCAGCGTGAGCTGAGGCCGCGTGAGACGGCATCTCGGTCACAGGTCTTTCGCGTCGTTGTCGGCGAGATCGTCTTTCAGCGAGGAGTCTTCATCCGGGATGTTCTCTCCGCTGTGCTCTTCGCGTCCCGCCCCCTGATAGCCGAGCGACTCGGAACCCTTGATGGCCGTGATCTTCTCGTTCATTTCCTCGGTCGATTTCTGTTCGGTCATGGGAAGGGATAACGCAAAGTACGGGCCGATTCCGGCGGCTCTCCCCGGGGAGAGCCGTCCCTTCTATACTCACCCTCGTGGCTCTCTTCCAGTCGGTTACCAAAGATCTGCTCAGGCGTCTGGCCAACCGTGAGTTCACGGGCGCTGAAGAACGCGATGCTGCACTCGCACAGCTGGCCACGGCTGAGGATCTCCGGGCGCGGGACATCATCTGGATGGTGTTTCGTCCCGATCGATCTGTGCGCGATGCCTGTGCGTCGTGGCTGCAGCGCCTCCGCGATCCCGAGACGCTGTCGCTCTTTCTGACGGAGGCCAGGGGGAAACCGGAGGCTGCTTTTCGGGCAGCAACCGGGATTCTGTTCTCCCTCGGCCTCCCCGGATTGGAGGCAGACATCCCCCGATTGCTGGCTCCGGAGAGGGCGACCAAAGACGCTCTCGAGCTGCAGGAGATGGCGCGCCGTCTGGTTCTGGAAGCCCCTCCCGGACGAGCCATCGAACAGCTTCTCTGGCAGCTCGCGGGCACCTCGCGCCCCGAGGACCGCCTTGTGCTCGTGGCGAGGCTGGCGACGCTCGAGCCGGATGAGCGAGCGCTGGTGCGGTGGCAGAAGCTGGCCTCCGACGGGGACGCTGCGATCCGCGAGAAGGCTTTGGAAGTGCTGGCCAGGCGAGCCCCGTCCGCCTCAGTGGCCCTGTTCGTCCAGGCTCTTCCGCAGGTCGGGTATGCGACGCAGCAGATCCTGATCGAGGCTCTCACCGGCGCCGCTGCGACGCAGCCGCCGGATTTCGCCGATCAACTGCTGCCGCTCGTCGCGTCGGGTGACGCCGGAACCCGCACCGCCGTCATGAAGATCCTGATGGGGATGCAGGATCGTTCCGGCGTCGTGAAGCGCTACGTCCGCTTCACCAAGACGCTGGCGGGATTCGTGCGGGACCGCGCCCTCGAGTCGATCCGGGCCTTCGGCGAGCAGGTCCTCGAGCCGACCATCGAACTTCTCAGCGATCCCGATGAGGAACTGCGCGCCGCGGCCATCGCCATCGCGAGCATCTTCGAGGATCCGCGCCTGGTGCCTGCGACGATCACCCTGCTGAAAGATCCGGACTGGTGGATCCGCATCGCAGCAGCCGAGACCCTGGGCCGGCTCAAAGATGCCCGAGCCGTAGAGCCGCTGATCGGTGCGCTCGCCGATCCCGATCTCCGCTGGGCCGCGGTCGAAGCCCTGGGCCACATCGCCGATCCCCGCGCGCTGAACGCCCTGGGGCGCCTCCTCGGCGACCCCCAGATCAACGTGCGCATCGAAGTCATGCAGGCACTCCGCAATTTCCATCATCCGCAGGTGCAGCTGGCGTTGACGCACATGGCCAGCCAGGACCCCGAGCGCGCAGTGCGCATGCGCGCGATGGACATCCTCGACGAGATCGCGAAGCGCGATCATCTCCAGACAGGGCCGGGCGGGGTGCGGGCAGAGGCGCTGTCCGCGCGGGCGAAGGAAGGCGAACCAAAGCTGCATGCGTATCTGATCAACACACGCAACAGCGGAGCCTCCGACTTTCACCTGTCTGTCGGGCAGCCACCGATCGTGCGCATGGCGGCGGACCTTCTCCGCGCGCAGGGCGAACCGTTCACTCCTCTGCAGACCGAGGCGATGCTTCGGGAGATTCTGAGCGACGCGCAATGGGCGATCCTGCAGAGCGAGCGGCAACTCGACTTCTGCCACTTCATCCCGCAGGCGGGACGCTACCGGGCCAACCTTTTTCTCGATCATCGCGGCCTGAACGGAGTTTTTCGGGTCATCCCGGAGAAGCCGCCGACGATCAGCGAGCTCGGTCTGCCGCCTCACCTCGCAGAGATCGCCGGGTTTCATCAGGGACTGGTGCTCGTGTGCGGTCCATCGGGCTCGGGGAAGTCGACCACGCTGGCCGCTCTCGTCAATCTGTTCAACGAGACGCGAAACGACCACATCCTCACTATGGAGGATCCCGTGGAGTTCGTGCACCCGTTCAAGAGTTGCCTCATCAATCAGCGCGAAGTGGGGACGCACACAACGTCCTTCGCGAGAGCGTTGCGCGCGGCGCTGCGCGAAGACCCGGACGTCATCGTCATCGGTGAGCTGCGGGACAACGAGAGCGTGGCCCTGGCTCTCACAGCGGCGGAGACCGGCCACATCGTGCTGGGGACACTCAGCTCCACCAGCGCGCCCAAGGCTATCGACCGCCTCATCAGCAGCTTCCCCATCGACCAGCAGCCGCAGATCCGCTCCTCGCTGTCGGAGTCGCTGAAGTACATCATCGCCCAGCGTCTGCTGCCGGCGAAAGAGGGGAGGCGTCAGGTTGCGGCCTTCGAGGTGCTGAAGGGCACGATGAACATCGCGAACATGATTCGCGACGAGAAGACGTTTCAGATCCACTCCGCCATGCAGATCGGACGCTCTCAGGGGATGCAGACGTTCGACGAAGCGCTGCGCGACCTGATCCGCCGCGACCAGATCAGCGCGGAGACGGCGTACATGGCGGCTGCGAAGAAGGAAGACTTCGAGGCCTTCGTCACCCCGGAGTTTCTGCAGTCGGCAGGGAAGGCGTAGGAATGTCCGTCGTGCAGAAGATCGATCGCTTTCTCCGGCTCATGAACGATCGAGGGGCGTCGGATTTTCACCTCACGGTGGGCAGGCCGCCGATGGTGCGCACGTCCGGCTCGATCGAGACCGTCCGCTATCGGATGATCACGGACGCGGATTTCGTGGAGCTCCTCGAACCGGTGACACCGCCGGAGCTCTGGCGGTCGTTCCTCGAGAGCGGCGACGCGGACTACTCGTACGAGGTGCCCGGACAGGCTCGCTATCGCGTCAACCTCTTTCGTCAGCAGCGCGGCGCGGGCGCCGTGTTCCGCGTCATTCCCACCAAGATCCTCACGCTGGAGCAGCTGGGGATGCCGGAGCAGGTGCGCCGCTTCGCGCAGATCCGCAGCGGTCTGGTGCTCGTCACCGGGCCGACGGGGTCCGGCAAGTCCACCACTCTGGCGGGCATCATCGATCTGATCAACGAGACGCGGAGCCTGCACGTGATCACCATCGAAGATCCGATCGAGTTCGTGCATCCGAACAAGAAGTGCCTCATCCATCAGCGCGAGATCGGGACGCACGCGAGGAGTTTTGCCGAGGCGCTCAAGGCGGCGGGCCGGGAGGATCCGGATCTCATTCTGGTGGGAGAGATGCGCGATCTGGACACGATCTCGATGGCGCTGTCCGCTGCGGAACGGGGCACGCTGGTCTTCGGGACTCTGCACACCAACAACGCGGCCAAGACCATGGACCGCATCATCAGCGTCTTTCCCTCCTCTGAGCAGGAAGGCATCCGCAACGTCCTCGGCGAAACGATTCGCGCCGTGATGGCGCAGCAGCTCATGCCCCAGATCGGCGGCGGACGCGTGGCCGCGCTGGAGATCCTCTTCAGCTCTCCCGCCATCGGCAACATGATCCGCGAGGGAAAGACCCCTCAGATCACCTCCGCCATCCAGACCGGCGTGCGCGAAGGAATGATGGACATGGACACTTCGATCCGGCGCCTGTACGACGAAAAGCGCATCACCGCCCGCGCCGCATACGACAAGGCCATCGACAAGGAACGCTTCAAGGATCTGGAGGGGGCGGTGGCGGGGTAGCGCGTGGCCGAAAGCAGAGCGGCTGGGCCGCACGCCGGAGGCGGGCAAACAGCCTGACGATCGCAAGGTGTCGCTGGGGCGTACTACCCGGGGGTCCCGCGCCCCTGCCGGGGCGCAGAACCACCTTCACGTGCGTTCCGGTGGTATCGCGCTTTCGCGCTCAACCACCGGCTATTTGCCTTCACGCCTCCGGCGTGTGTCACCCAACGCGACCCGTAGCGAATGACCGAACATCTGGATCTGAAACGTCGGGGCCTGGTGCGCACCGCGCGCTTACAATTGCATCACCGTGCCGAGCGAGTCGATGGCGGAGTTCATCCCGCGTCTGGCGGAGATCTGCCGCGAGCATCTCCTCACGGAGAAGATCGTCGTGGCTCCCTCGCTGGCGATGGGACATCAGATTGCCGATGCCATCGCGCTGGGCGGCACGCCGTGGGTGAACCTGCGGTTCGAGACGATGCGCACGCTGGCGGATCGTGTGGCGAGCTTCGACATCTCTGCGCACGGCATGACCACCCTTTCGCGGGCTCAGGCGCTGGCTCTCGTAGGACGGGCCTGCGATCGGGCTCTCGATGGCAGTTCGTATTTCGCGGCGCTCGCTGACCGGCCCGGGCTGCACCGGGCCATCCAGAAAACGATGGACGATCTGCGCCATGCGGCAGTCGATCTATCCGCCGTTCCTGCAACGGCGTTCGAGGATCCGCGCAAAGCGCTGGACCTGTCGCGCATTCTCGCGGCCTATGAAGAAGAGCTGATCACTGCGAAAGCCGTGGATCGTTTCGGAGTGACGGCTCGCGCAGTGACGATGCTCGAAGGCGGGGCCGCCCATCGAGGAACGGCAGCCATCTGGATGGTGCTGGACGATGTCGAGCTCACGCTGATGGAGCAGCGGCTGCTGCATCTCGTCGCGGGAGACTACGAACTGATTCGCACCGCCCGGCATGATGCGGCGAAGCGGGATGAGGCGGCCGTCGATTTTCGTCGCGCGCTCGGAGAAGAGAACGAAGTCCGCGCTGCCTTCCGGTCCATCCTTGCGGCGAGGCTCCCTTTCGACGAAGCCGAGATCGCCTACTCCACCCGCGATCCCTATCTTCCTCTGGCCTTCGAACTTTCGTCCGAGTACGGCGTGCCGTGCACCTTCGCCGAAGGGATCGCCGCGCATTTCACCCGGCCCGGGCAGGCCTGTCTCGGCTTCCTTCGATGGATCGGCGGAGGGTGGCACGCAGAGGCGCTGCAGAAGATCGCCCGCTCCGGTGCGATGAAGGTGAAGATCGCTGAAGACTCGGCATTGAGTCCCACCGGGTTCGCGCGCGTGTTGAGGAACGCGGCGATCGGGTGGGGGCGCGACCGTTACCGGACACGGATCGACGGCTTCATCGGCGAGCGGGAAGCGGAGCTGGTCGCGGAAGAACATGAGGGCCGGCGGCGCGCCATCGAACGCTCGCTTGATGACGCCCGTCATGCGCGGGTGATCTTGCAGGAGCTCATCGTCATGACTGCCGAGGTTGCCGATGACGAGCATCTGGGGCTGGGCAGCATCGCCCGCGCGGCGTCGGCATTCGTGAAGCGATTCGCGGCTACCTCCAATCAGAACGACGCCATGGCCCACGATGCCATTCGCGGGATGCTGAAAGAGCTGGCCGAGGTTGGGGATTCCACAGGAGCAATCCCGGTGTCGCGAGCGGAGTGGGCCTCCCGACTCACAGAAGCAGTGAAGGCCGTTCATGTCGGCGGGAGCAATCCCCGTCCCGGGTTCCTGCACGTTGCGCCGATCCGCGCTGCTGGGTGGAATCGCCGGACGAGGTTGTTCGTCGCAGGACTCGACGAGCAGCGGCACCCAGGGAGCGGGCTGCAGGATCCGATTCTGCTCGACGCCGAGCGCGACGCCGTGAATCAGGTGATCGATCCGCGAAGCCTTCCGCTCTTGCGAGACGCTCCCGGTCGGATGACGGAGCAGTTTCGCCGCCTCATGGCGCGCACGCGCGATCGCCGGGTGACACTCTCGTATCCAGTGCTGGGGATCGGAGATCGCCGGGACCGATTTCCGTCGAGCAGCCTTCTGGAGATGTATCGAAGGGAAATGCGGCCGGACGCGACCTACGCCGAAGTCGCGGAAGGCTCCGTGCGCGATGGCTTTGTCGATCCGCAGCCGATCACCGGTGCGGAATGGTGGTTGATGCGAAGATTCACCGGAACGGAAGTGGGGATCGCCGGTGCGATCCGCGATTCGTACCCGGGGTTGGCAGCAGGTGCCGAAGCGCTGGCGGCGCGCGCCAGTGAAGCGATCACGAGCTACGACGGGAAGGTGAATGCGCGATCCGACCTGCTCGATCCCCGTGAGAACGGACGGGTTTATTCGGCGTCGGGTCTGGAGACGATCGCCCGATGCCCGTTCCAATACTTCCTCAAGAGCGTCCTTCACGTCGATCCGCTCGAGGAGCTGGAGTTCGATCCGGACGCGTGGCTCGCCGCGAATCAGTTCGGGCTGATGCTCCATGAAGTGCTGCAGCAGGTCATGGACGAGCTTTGCGCTGCCGGCCAGAAACCGGCGATCGCCTTTCTCGTCAAAGCGGAGGCGATGGCCGAAGATGCCCTGGCGCGGTGGCGAACGAGGGTGCCTCCACCGGGTGAGACCGCGTTCGAGCGTCGACGCAGAGAACTGCTCGAGTCCTGCGAGATCTTTCTGCGCATCGAAGAAGAGACCTGTCGCACGTTCACGCCGAAGTACTTCGAAGTGTCGTTTGGATTCGGAGAGAGTGCCGGCGACAGCATCGCCATGCCGGAGCCGCTGGTGCTTTCGCTGGGCGCAGGACGTTCGATCCGCGTTCGCGGACGAATCGACCGGGTCGATCACGATGAGGCGCGCGACGAGTGGCACGTGTGGGATTACAAGTCCGGCGGCACGTTCGAGTACGACCGGGGGGGAAGGCTGCAGCGCGGGACGAAGCTGCAGCACGCTCTCTACGCCCGCGCAGTCGAAGCGATGCTCGAGCGGAAAGGGATGACGGGGAAAGTCACCCGGTCCGGTTACTACTTCCCCACGCCAAAGGGAAAGGGCGCACGAATCGATCGCGTCTGCAGCGATGCCGAGCTGAAAACGGTGCTGAACGATCTCTGCGATGTGATCGGAAATGGCTATTTCCTGCATGCGGACCAGGAGCGCTGCAAGTTCTGCCCATACGGCGAGGTCTGCGGTGGGATGGCCGTTGCCGCACAGCAGGCCGCCGCCAAGATGACCGCCAACCCGGCTGACCCCTCGGTCAAAGCCTGGCTGGATCTGCAGGGGGCGACATGACCGCGCGTGTTCCCGCGGATCAGGCGGTCCGCGACGCGATCCGGACCCAGCTCGGCACCACGATGCTGGTCGAGGCGGCTGCCGGCACAGGGAAGACGACCAGCCTCGTCGAACGGATGACGGAGCTCGTAGCGACGGGGACGTCCGAGGCGTCCACGCTCGCCGCCATCACGTTCACGATCAAGGCGGCTGCACAGCTGCGTGAGAAGTTTCAGGAATCGGTCGAGGCGCGACTTCGCGCGAGCGAGGATGCGATTGTGCAGCAGCGGCTTCGCAGCGCGCTACGGGGCATCGGTCGCGGCTTCATCGGGACGACCCACGCGTTCTGTGCGCGTCTCATCCGTGAGCGACCGGTCGAGGCAGGCCTCGATCCGGAGTTCGAGGAAGTCGACCAGGTGGCCGCGCAAGTGCTCCTGCGGGAGTTCTGGAGCGCCTGGTGGGCATCCGAGGTTGCGACAGGGAATCCGCTGCTCGGAGAAGCGGCAGCAGTGGGTCTGGAGGGGTGGTTGTTGCGCTCCGCGTTCGCAAAGATCGTCGAACACCCGGACGTCACGTTCGTCGTCACCCGGCAGGCGCGTCCTGATCTTCGTGCCGTGTGCGATCAACTCTGCTCGCTTCTCGACGAGTGTGAGCCGCACCTTCCGACGGATGCGGACCGCGACCAGCCGGATGACTTCGAGCTGATGATCGTCGCGCTCCTGAGGCTGCGCAGAAGTCTGGACCTGAACCAGCTGCCGTTCCAGCTCAGGTTTCTCGAGGAAGGAAACCACGCCTCGAGAAAGCCGGTGCAGAAGCGCTGGCCGGAGGGGAAGGTCGCGAAGCAACTCGGCGAGAACTACAAGGCTTTCGCTACCAGTGCTCTCCGCCCGGCCCTCCAGCACTGGCGCGAGTACGTCCACGCGATCGCCCTCGAACTGCTGCGGCCCGCCGCCGTTGCTTTTGCGGACGAGCGACGACGCAGCGGGAAACTGACCTTTCAGGACCTTCTGCTCTGCGCGCGCGACATGCTGCGCGATCACCCGCCCGTCCGCCGCTACTTTCAGAGACGGTTCACGCACCTGCTCGTCGACGAGTTTCAGGACACGGACCCGCTGCAGGCCGAAGTGATGCTCCTGCTGACGGGCGGCGACAGCGAGGAGCGAAACTGGCGAAAGCTCCAGCCTCTGCCCGGATCGCTGTTCATCGTAGGGGATCCGAAGCAGTCCATCTACCGCTTTCGTCGAGCCGACATCACCACCTATCTGGAAGTGAAGGACAGGATCGTGGCCGGTGGTGGCACCGTGCTGCAGCTGGGAACGAACTTCCGGTCTGCGCCGCCGATCTGCGCATTCGTCAACGAGGCCTTCGCGTCGCTGTTCACGGCTGTTGATGTCGACGCCGGCCGGCAGGCTGCGCACGTGGACCTCGATGCGTACCGGGAGAGTGGCCCTCCCGCGGGCGTCTATTCATTGGAGACGCCGCACGGCCTTGTCGACGACATGGCCGAGGTGGAAGCCAGGTGTGTGGCCGGCTGGATTGGCCGGTCGGTCGCTGCGGGAATGATCATCGAAGACGAAGGGGTCCGGCGCCCGGTGCGCTGGAGCGATTTCCTTCTCGTGAGCTCGGGCAGGCCGCGCCTGTCGATCTACGCACGCGTGTTCCAGGAGCTCGCGGTGCCGTACGAGATCACCGGCAGCCGCGCCTTCGCGGGAGCGCCCGAGCTGGGGTCGGTATTGCCCCTCCTGCGCGCGGTCGTCGATTTCGATGATGCTCCCGCGATCGTCGCATTTCTTCGCGGAGAGCTCTGCGGCGTTGATGACGACGCGCTGTATCGCTTTCATCAGGAAGGGGGGAGGTTCTCACCGTTCCGCGAGCATCCTGAAGGGACCGACTCCAGGATCGTTCACGGGCTTGGCGTTCTGCGCGAGGCCATCGAAGACTCGAGGCAACATCCGCCGGCCGCTGCCATCGGGCGGCTGTTCGAGAGGCTGGGTTTGTTTCCCGTCGCCGTGTCCGGCGATCAGGCCGGAACGCGAAGCGGGGCGCTCGCTCTGGCGCTGACCACCGCTCGCGATCTCTCTGCTCGTGGGGAACCGTTGGAGTCGATCATCGGGGTGTGGGCGGATCTTCTGAACGCGCCTCCGGATGTCGAGGAACTGGACATCGATCCCGCTCGTGCGGATGCGGTGCGGCTGATGAACCTTCATCAGGTCAAGGGACTGGAGGCTCCCATCGTCTTTCTGATCGATCCGTCTGATGAGTTCGACCATCCGGTCGATCTCTTTGTGGACCGGAGCGGCGACGAGTCTCGTGGATACTTCGCTTTGTCGAAGCAATGGGGGCAGGGCACGAAGCCGCTCGCGCAGCCGCCGGAATGGGACGGGCATGTGCGTACCGAGACGGCGTTCAAGGACGCGGAAAAGAAGCGGCTCCTGTACGTGGCCGCCACGCGTGCGAAGCACCTCCTGATCATCGGCTACCGCATCAATGCGGGCCGCCTGCGAGGGGCGTGGCGCGAGCTTGCAGGCCGTGCGTCCCAGCCGCTATTTGCACCTCCCGACACGGTGTCGCAAGACGCGACCAGTACGGCCGCGGTGTATCCGTTCGCGGCCGCGCAGACGGATCTCGCGTCGCGTTTCGAAGCTGGCCGCACAGACTCGTACTCCGTGCTTCCCATCACGAAGATTGCGCACGGGAGTCATGCGGAACTGGTCCGGGCCGAAGAGGGGCTCGGGAAAGGGACATCGTGGGGACGCGTGCTGCATCGGATGTTCGAAGAGCTCCTTCTGGACGAGGCTGTCGATATTGCTCTGCTCGCATCCAACCTTTTGAAGGACGAGGAACGCGATGCTGCTGATCTCGCCGAGGTGATCCGCGTCGTCGGAACCGTGCAGCGATCCGTTCTATGGAAGCGGGTGCAGGCTTCGCCGGAACGGTTCGTGGAGGTTCCGTTTGCTTTGCTCGTCCCGCGCAGTGAGGCAGGCCTGGAAGGGGAGGGGGAAACGCTGCTCCACGGCGTGATCGATCTGGTGTTCCGCGAAGACCGGCGCTGGTTCGTCGTCGACTACAAGTCGGACTCGACGAAGGGAAGGCTCGCTGCCCTCATCGAGTATTACCGGCCGCAGGTGCAGCACTACACGCGATTCTGGGCGAAGCTGACAGGAGCGGAGGCCACAGGAGGATTGTTCTTCGTAGACATCGCGCAGGACGTATGGCTATGACGCCGGCGCGCGATGTCGCTCAACGACCGCGCGGAATGCGCGTCGTGAACGCGTTGACGATGAACGGATTCGCGCGATGCACGCCGGAGGCGTGGCGGCGAATAGCCGGTGGTTGAGCGCGTCAGCGCGCGATACCACCGGTTGCCCGGTCTCCATAGTCGCGCCCCGGCAGGGGCGCCGGACCATGACGGGACGTGTGCCCGCAATACGGAAGCCCCCGCGTGGCCGTTCCCGCGCCCCTGCCGGGGCGCAACTCAAACCCACCG
>JANMSA010000659.1:0-5943 GCA_031388865.1 Acidobacteriota bacterium
AGAGGCAAACCTGGTCGAGGCGCGAGTCTCGGCTTCACCGCTGAACCGCCGTGTGCGGACCCGCATGCACGGTGGTGTGGGAGGGGGAGGGCCGTGAGGCTCCCCCCTATCCCGATCCGAAGGCGGATGAGGGGTCGCTCCGGTGCCATTCACCAGGCTCGTGCCGGCTGCGGACCGCGCGTCATCACCACTTCCACTGCAGCCCTCTGCCGTTGGACCGCTCGGGATGTCATCGAAGCGGAGCGTCGCTGAGAGACACGACTCGTTCGCGACCCGATCAAACCGCCAGCGGGATGATCTCGTTGGGAGTGATCAGCACGTCGCGATGCTCGCCGGACACGTGTACGCCGTGCGTCACGACGCAACCCTCGACGGTCCCATCGATCACGCAGTCGTCCCAGAGGATGCTGTCCGCCGCATGGCCGTCGATGACGCTGCGAGCGCCGACCACAGACCGTGAAGAGGGTCCTTTCGAGGACTGATGCACGAGCGAGTCGCCGTCGATGTGGCAACCATCAGTCGGCGGAAGCTCCCCGCGCACCATGGCGCCGAGGAACTCACGCGAGGCGGAGACGTAGCGCGGCAGCGTCCCGATGTCGAACCAGAGTCCGCGATCGACGATGGCGCCGATGGTCTCCGTCGCGCTGTCGAGCAGAGGCTGGTAAACGCGGTCCACGATCCCGAACTCTTCTTCGTCCGGCAGATACCGGAAGATGCGCGAGCTGATGAGGTGCGAGCCGGCGAACATCAATGCCTGGCCTGTTCCTTTGCCGAAGCCGGTGACGCGCCCGTCGTCGAGGAAGACCGGCGTGAAGCGGTCGTTCTCCGGCGGATGACGCAACGTCAGCGCAGCGATGTGATCACCGAGGGTGGTGCGCAACGCGTCCCATCGCGGGAACTGCACGGTGTCGCCGTTGACGAGGTAGAACGCGTCTTCGTGCTCGAGCAAAGCCTTCACGCGACGGATCGCGCCGCCGGTGCCGAGGATGTCCTGCTCGAAGGAGAAATGGAAATCTGCTTTCTCCGCGTATTGCTCACGCAGGTAGCGCTCGATCGGCTCGGGCAGGTAATGCAGGTTGACGATGAGATCGCGCACGCCGGCAGCGAGAAACGACTCCACCGCCCACGCGACCAGCGGGCGATTGCAGAGCGGCACCATCGGCTTCGGCAGGGTGTGCGTGATGGGCCGCAGGCGAGTGCCCAGGCCGGCGGCGAGGATCATGCCTTTCATGCGGACGGGAGTTGCTCCGGCGGGAAGACCATGTTCTCAGGCAGGTCCGCGCGCGTGCGGCGGTGCTGGCGGTAAAGATCCGCGTACGACTGCCGGATCCCCTGATCGGGATTCATCCCCAGCTCCTCGGCCACCGACCGGATCAGGTCGAGCTGTCCTTCCACCTCGAAGTAGTCGCCGATGGGAGTGCGGTCCAGGACCACCTCGACGTCGTGAACCCGCCAGACCTCGCGATACTTCTGATAGCGGAAGACCGGTTTGTAGCCGAGGGAGTCGAACAGCTGGATGGCGAGCTCGAAACTCTCGACGCCAGTCTGCACTTCGTCGCGCGTTTTGACGTTGCCGTCGAACGCCACCGGGCCCTTGTACGTGGCCAGTGCATAGCGCCCGAATTTGCGAACGCGCAGCAGCACGCCCTTGGTGCGCAGCTCGCCACGCTTGTCGAGGAGGATGTTGTCCTCGAACGTCTCCGCATAGAGGCGTTGCGCGCCGATCTCATGCAACCTGCGCACGAGCACATTGCGATCCTTCAGCGCGAACTTGATCTCGATCTCTTGGGGCATATTGTTCAACGATGAACGATGAACGATGAACGGTGAACGACCGCAAAGACCACCTTCTGTTCATGAGCCATCGTTCCGCGTTCATCGTTCACAGAGACGGACTTCTGTTCATCGTTCATCGTTCCGCGTTCATCGTTCACGAAGCACCTCCACTCCCGGCAATGCCGCTCCCGAGATGAACTCCAGGCTGGCGCCGCCGCCCGTGGAAATGTGGGTGATCTTGTGGGCAAAGCCGGAGGCTTTGACGGCTTCGACGGACTCACCACCGCCCACGACGGTGATCGCGTCAGCGCTCGCGACCGCTTTGGCCATGGCCATGGTTCCTTTCGCGAACTCCTTTTTTTCGAACACGCCCATCGGGCCATTCCAGAAGATCAGCTTGGCGTCCCGCAGCTCGGCTTCGTAGTTGGTGATGGTCTTCGGGCCGATGTCGAATGCCTTCTCTGCGTCCGTGTAGCCGTCTGAGACGTCCGCCTCTTCATCGATCTCGGTCGGATTCTCCAGCGAGTCCGCGACGACGAGATCGTACGGCAGGATCAGCTCGGCGCGGTGCTCGCTCTCCATGATCCTTCGAGCGACGTCCATGGAGTCCTTGTCGACGAGCGAGCCGCCCATCGGCACGCCGCGTGCGGCGAGGAACGTGTTGGCCATGCCGCCGCCGATGAGCACCTTGTCGGCGAGATTCATCAGCGCTTCGAGCGGCTCGATCTTGCCCGCGATCTTCGCCCCACCCATCAAAGCAACGAACGGTCGCTGCTCGATGCCGGTCACCTTCTGCAGGAACCTCAGTTCCTTCGCGAGGAGCAATCCGCCAGCGGTGTTCTCTTTCGGGAAGAGCCGCGGCAGCGCCTCGATGGATGCGTGCGCGCGATGCGACGCCCCGAACGCATCGTTGACGTAAAAGCCGGCCAGCTTGTGGAGCTGTTTCGCGAAGGCGGGGTCGTTCTTCTCCTCGCCGTCGTGGAAGCGCAGATTCTCGAGGAGCAGCACCTGCCCCTCTCCGAGCTTTGCCGCTTTTTCTTCGGCGTCCGCACCGATGCAGTCATCGGCCCACTGCACGTCCACGCCGAGGAGCTCCGCGAGCCGGGCGCGAATGGGACGGAGCGAGTCTTTCTCATTGCGCGCGCCTTTCGGGCGTCCCAGATGGCTGGCGATGATGATTGCGGCGCCGCGTTCACGCAGAAGCTGCAGTGTAGGCAGGGTCTCCTCGATGCGAGTGGCGTCGCTGATGACCGTCCCATCGAGCGGCACGTTGTAGTCCACGCGATAAAAAACGCGTGACCGTGGTTTGAGCGGGAGGTCTTCGGCTTTGCGGATGGTGATCATTTCAGTCAACGATGAACGATGAACGATAAACGATGAACAGAAGCAGCGGGGCGTTCCCAGTTCAGCGATTCGTGGCCTTGTCCGGCCTTTGTTCATCGTTCATCGTTCATCGTTCATCGTTCCAGCCATCACCGCGCCGTCAGCGCCTCCTTCTTCACGCGCGCCACGTGCGCGATCAGATCGAGGATGCGATTGGAATAGCCCCACTCGTTGTCGTACCACGCCAGGATCTTGTGCATCTGCGGGTTGACGGAGCGGGTGAAGGTCGTATCGATGATGGACGAGTGCGCGTTGTGATTGAAGTCGATGGAGACGAGCTGCTCGTCGGAGTAGGAGAGGATGCCTTTCAGCTCGCCGTCGGCAGCCTCCCGCAGTACCTGATTGATCTCCTCGACGCTGGTCGGCTTCTCGGTCTGGAAGGTCAGGTCGACCAGGGATACGTTCGGCGTGGGCACTCGTACCGAGATGCCATCGAACTTTCCCTTCAGCTCCGGCAGCACCAGGCCTACGGCCTGCGCCGCGCCGGTGCTGGTCGGGATCATGGACAGCGCGGCGGCGCGTCCGCGCCGGACGTCCTTGTGCGGCAGATCGAGGATCTCCTGATCGTTCGTGTAGGAGTGGATCGTGGTCATGATCCCCATGGTGATGCCGAAGCGCTGATGGAGCACCTTGGCCACCGGCGCCAGACAGTTCGTCGTGCACGAGGCGTTCGAGATGATCTTGTGTTTGGCGGGGTCGTAATCGTGCTCGTTCACGCCCATGCAGAACGTGCCGTCGGCGTCCTTCGAGGGCGAGGAGATGATGACCGTCTCTACGCCCGTCTTCAGATGACGGGAAGCCTTGTCTTTCGACGTGAAGCGCCCGGACGACTCCACGACGATCTCCACGCCGAGATCCCCCCAGGGGATGTCCGCCGGATCGGGGCTGGAGAAGACGCGCAGTACCTTCCCGTCGATGACGATGCTGTTCTCGGTGTGGCGGACCTCGTTCTTGATGGTCCGGTGCACGGAGTCATACTTCAGCAGGTAGGCCAGCGTATCCGGCCCTGTGAGGTCGTTGGCTGCCACGAACTCGATGTCGTACTTCTTTTCCAGAGCCGCGCGCACGACATTGCGTCCGATCCGCCCGAATCCATTCACTCCGACCTTCACCATGAGACGGCCTCCAACTACAGGGCGGTAGTATATCGACGTGTATCCAACTGCGAAGTCCGTGCAACCTTCGACCGAGCTCGGGTCAGGGGTCACACCGCTGAGGTGGGACGGGCACATTCTTTCCCTCCTCGACCAGCGGCTCCTGCCTCGGGAGGAGACCTGGATTCCCTGCCGTAGCGCGCCGGAAGTCGCAGAGGCGATCCGCTCGATGGTCGTCCGCGGAGCCCCGGCCATCGGCGTGGCGGCCGCGTACGGCATGGCCATGGCGGACGACCTGCCATCCGCCGCCGCGGAGCTGAAGGCAGCCCGTCCGACCGCCGTGAACCTCGCCTGGGCCGTGGACCGGATGCTTCGCGCGAACGGGGCGGTCTCGGAAGCGGAACTCATCCACCGGGAGGACGTCGAAGCGAACATGCGCATGGGCCGCCATGGCGCCGAGCTCCTGGGCCAGACCACGACCGTGCTCACACACTGCAACGCCGGCGCACTCGCCACCGCCGGCTACGGCACGGCCCTCGGCGTCATCCGGGCCGCCATCGAAGGTGGAAAGCGCGTGGCGGTGTTCGCCGACGAGACCCGGCCGTACCTGCAGGGAGCCCGTCTCACTGCGTGGGAACTGCAGCGGGACAACATCGACGTCACACTGATCACGGACAACATGGCCGGACACTTTTTTCAGCAGGGGCAGTTCGACGCGGTGATCGTGGGCGCGGACCGCATTGCCGCGAACGGGGACACCGCGAACAAGATCGGAACCTACACGGTGGCAGTGCTCGCAAACGCGCATGGCGTCCCGTTCTACGTCGCCGCGCCGCTCTCGACCATCGACCGCGAGTGCGCGACAGGCGCCGGCATCCCGATCGAGGAGCGCAGCGCCCAGGAAGTGACGGAGATCTCCGGAACGCGCGTCGCCCCCGAGGGCATTCAGGTGCGCCATCCGGCGTTCGACGTCACTCCGGCGCGCCTGATCACGGCCATCATCACCGAAGAGGGCGTCCTGCGTGCGCCTTATGGGGAGGCGATACGAAACGTCTTCAATCGCTGATTGCGGCGATCTGGTTTGGCGCCGCGGTCTTTCTGATGCTGGGGGCGTCCGCAGCATTCCGCGCCGCGCCGGACGCAACCGTTGCAGCTGACGTGGTCGGGGCGATCCTGACGCGCTGGCATTACATCGCCCTCGGCGCCCCGCTGGTCCTGTTCGCTCTCGAGCTTCGTCACGTGCGCCGCGTCGTTCTGAACGTGCTCTTCGCGGCCGTGCTGCTCGCCGCCACGCAGATCTTTGTCGATCTGCAGATCCGCACCATCCGCGCCTCTTCGATCGTGCCCGTGTCGTCACTCGATTCGAACCACCCTGTCCGGAAAAGGTTCGGCGCGCTGCACGGGGTCTCGATGTCGCTGCTGCTCGTGCAGGCCGTTGCCGCCGCGATCGTTGTGGCGTCGGCGAAGAATAGGGAGGAAGAAATCGCTCCCCAGGTACGGGTGGACACGAGCGGCGGCGGGCCGTGAAAGGTTTGCGCGACATTCATGGACTCTGCACGCCGGAGGCGTGACGGCGAATAGCCGGTAGTTGAGCGCGAAGCGCGGGTACCACCGGTGGCCCGGTCCCCCATGTTTTGCGCCCCGGCGGGGCGCTGGACCCCGTACGGCCCCGTGGCACGTCCCGCGCCCC
>JANMSA010000669.1:0-1735 GCA_031388865.1 Acidobacteriota bacterium
GGCAGAGTCACAGAAGGCTATGGCATCCTCCAGCCGCGCGTCAGCGTGTCGCTGGTCAGCGCTGCGGGCTCGCTGTTCTCACGGATCTACGCGGGGCACACCGGCGTCGATCCCTATACGACGGCCGTTTCGGACACCTACCAGGATCTCTTCGGCGAAGGGGTCTTTACCGGGAAAGGGCTCTATGACGTAGACGCGTTCCAGGCGACCGTGGAAGGACGGGTCCCGGAGAACGCACTTCTCTCTCACGACCTCTTTGAGGGGCTGTACGCGCGAACCGCACTGGTTTCGGACGTGGAGGTAGTGGACGAGTACCCGGCAAACGTCCTGGCGCACGCGAAGCGTCAGCACCGCTGGGTGCGGGGCGACTGGCAGATCCTGGCCTGGCTCCTCCCAGTCGTCCCTACACGGGAGGGAATCGCGAAGAATCGCCTGCCACTGATCAGTCGGTGGAAGATCTTCGACAACCTCAGGCGCAGCCTCGTGGCTCCTTCACTTCTCGCGCTGTTCGCTGCGGCATGGAGCGTTCTGCCGGGAAGCCCCCTGGCCTGGACCCTCGGCGGTCTTCTCGTCGTGCTGTTCCCCCTTGCCACGGCGCTGGCGCAGCTTCTCGACGGCGGTCGCACAACGACCTCCGCGCAAATCTACGTGCGCGGTGTACTCGAGTCGCTGAGTGCTGCGTTCGCGCAGGCCTTCCTGACCCTCGCGTTCCTGCCGTTTCACGCCTGGGAAATGGTTCACGCGATCGGCCTCACACTCGTCCGTCTCGTCATCACGCGGCGGCGGCTCCTGGACTGGGAAACGGCCGCGACCCAGGCGGCGCGGACCGCGGGGCTGCTCAGCGAAGGGGTACGCTCGTTTCTCTGGGAGATGAGTGCAAGCCCCATCGTGGCGGTGTGCATGGTCGCACTCGCCGCCACTGCGCGACCCCGGGCCCTTCCTTTCGCGGTGTCGTTTGCCCTGGTCTGGGCGACGGCGCCGTTTCTCGCGTACTGGCTCAGTCAGTCCACCGGGCCGCGGAAACGGGAGCTCTCCGCCGACGATCGTGCGTTTTTCATGGATATCGCACGGAAGACGTGGCTCTACTTCGAGACGCTGGGCGGAACCGACCACGGGCTGCTACCCGACAACCTGCAGGAAGAGAACGCGGTCGTCGCTCACCGGACCTCCCCTACGAACATCGGGATGGTTCTTCTCTCGACGCTCGCGGCAAACGATCTCGAGCTGCTTCCGCTGCAAGCGACGATCGATCGGCTGGACACAACTCTCACGACGATGGAGGGGCTGGAGCGCCACGAAGGACACCTCCTGAACTGGTACGACACGCGCAGCCTATCGCCGCTTTATCCGCGCTACGTCTCCACGGTCGACAGTGGAAACCTGGCCGGCGCGCTGCTTACTCTGGCCGAGGGCTGCCGGCGTCTGGCGACTTCCGACCCGGCCGAGGCGCCGCGGCTTTCAAACCTGGCCCGTCGTTCGGCTGCGTTTGCGGACGGGATGAGCTTCGGATTTCTCTTTGATCGGGACCAACAACTTTTCTCGATCGGATACCGGCTCGCCGATGCCGCCGGACCTGGCCGGTTGGACACCTCACGCTACGACCTGCTCGCTTCGGAGGCGCGTCTGGCGAGCTTCTTCGCCATCGCCAAAGGCGACGTGCCGCAGAGCCATTGGTTCCGCCTCGGGCGCCTCGTCGTGAGTGTCGAAGGTGTTCCAACGCTGGTCTCGTGGAGCG
>JANMSA010000699.1:0-1652 GCA_031388865.1 Acidobacteriota bacterium
GGATCCAGCAGAACGTGTCCGCGGGAGATGTGGTGCTCGCCTCTCGTGAGTACAGCGGTCCGGTAGCGGCTCTGGCAGGCCGCAGAGTGCTCTTCTCACTGCCAAGTGGGACGGACGCGGCCAATGAACTGGCGCTTCCAGAGCCCGCCCGGCGCGACCGCCTCTACACCTCAACGCTGAGAGGCGAGCCCGTCGCCCGTCTGGCCGAGCATTTCTCGATAACTCACCTGCTTCTCGGACCCGGCGAAGCCACGCCGCCACTCCTGTCGACAGCTCTGGCCCACGACGAACCGCGACTGAGCCTCATCCTCGTCTACCAGGACGTCGAGGACTTCCGCGTCTTTCGTCTCGCAAAGAAATAGACTCCCAGGAATCCCCCGTGTTTCAGGAACATCAGGTCTCGGTCGTCGTCCCTGCTCACAACGAAGAGCTTTTGATCGAGCGCGTCGTCAACGGGATCCCCTCCTGGGTGGATCACGTCATCGTGGTCGACGATGAATCGAAAGATCGAACGGCCCAGATACTCGACGAGATGAAGCGGCAACACGGCGAACGCCTGCACGTCGTCCGACACACGAATAACCTGGGCGTGGGCGCCGCGATTGTGAGCGGATACGAAGCAGCGCTTCGAATCGCCTCCGAGCGGCACCTCGTCGCGGTCATGGCCGGCGACGCGCAGATGGATCCGGAGGACCTGCCCAAACTTCTCGCCCCTTGCGCCCGGGGCGAGGTGGACTATGCGAAGGGGAACCGGCTCATCACCGGCGAAGCCTGGAACATCATCCCGAGGACTCGCTATCTCGGAAACGCGGTGCTATCGCTGTTGACGAAGATCGCGTCGGGATACTGGCATGTGGCCGACTCCCAGACGGGGTACACCGTGATACGGGCCGAGGCCCTGGCCGTGCTTCATCTGCGGAATCTCTACCCCCGTTATGGTTTCCCCAATCACCTGCTGGTGGAACTCAATAACTACGACTTCCGTGTGCGCGATGTGCCGATCCGGCCGGTATACAACGTGGGCGAAATCTCGGGAATCCGGCTCTACAAGGTCATCCCGACAATCTCCTGGTTGTTGTTCCGGTGCTACTTCTGGAGGATGAAGGAGAAGTACATCATCCGGGATTTTCACCCCTTAATTTTCTTCCTTGCCTTCGGAATGCTGGTCGGCGGAGGCTCGCTCCTGTTCGCTGTTTACCTGGCCTACTTGCGGATCACCATCGGTCCCATCAGTCCGGTTTCCGCGTTGTTCGCAGCCGTGGGCTTCAACTCAGGCGTTCAGAGCATCCTTTTCGCCCTGTGGATGGATATGGAGCGAAACAAGGACCTGAAATAGGAACGCTGACCGCCCTGGCCGAGGGACCGCTCCGGTTTGCCTTGCGAGCACGCGGGAGACTCGGATAGCATCGCAGCTTCGCCTTTCGCGCGACTCATGCGCCCCTAGCTCAATTGGATAGAGCAACAGACTACGAATCTGTAGGTTGGAAGTTCGAATCTTCCGGGGCGCACCACGATCCAGTTCAGTAAAGACGCCAAATCCGTGAGCGTCCAGACCTTCGGTAGAGGCAGCGCTCCAGGGCCCGGGCTCCTCCCCGAGAACTCTCTCAACGAAAGTGAGCAGATTCATGAAAAATTCCGGCAAAGCGCCAACG
>JANMSA010000720.1:0-3900 GCA_031388865.1 Acidobacteriota bacterium
CTGCAACCAGAGTGACGCTCTTCGCCACGCCGTACGTGGTGCCGCCGACCGTGCCGGCGACATGCGTGCCGTGACCGTTGCAGTCCGCTGCCGGCAGTGAGCCGTCGACGGCGTCGTGGCCATTGATGGCGCGGCCGCCAAACTCGTTGTGGGTAACGTGGATCCCGGTGTCGATGATGTACGCCTTCACGCCGGAACCGGTGGCGTTGTAGACGTAGGTTCCGCTGAGCGGGAGATCGCGCTGATCGACGCGATCGATGCCCCAGGTCGCGCTGCTCTGCGTGGCGCTGATGGAGACCTCACCATCTTCCTCGACGTACTTCACACGCGAATCGCTGGCCAGGGCCAGCGCTTCCTTCTCGGACAGCTTGGCCGAGAAGCCTTTGAGCGTGTTCTTGTACACGTGATCCTTGCGGCCGCGATGCTTGTAGACCAGTTCGTCGGCCACCGCATCGACTTCCGCCACGCGATCTTCGAGGACGACAATGTACTGGCCCTGAATCTTCTTGGCAGCCTTGAGGAGCTTGGCGTTCTTGGGGCCAGCAGCGAGAACTGGCAGCGCCAGGGAAATCACCAGGACCGAGAGCAGCGTTCGTTTCATTCATTACCCCTTTTTCAGTTGTTGGTGCGACGATCTGCAAGAGCAGACCATCGGCCACCTTTCTGGAGGGAAGTAAGTTGTTGAAACGAAAGTGTTTTCAGAAAAGATTCAAACGCCGGCGGGTCAGCATGTAGGCCGTGTAACCGCTTACGTACGGGTCAAACGCTAGGCCGTGGCGCCAACCGTGACCCGTCCTTTGGCGAACATTCCGGGCGTATACGCGGTGATCGAGCCTGTGAAAGCGGATGCAGCGACCGTGAGGGGCGAGGCGAGCCAGAGCTTTCCTGGTCCGGAACGCCCCTTGTAGTTGCGATTGATGGCGCTCACCGTGACCTGTTCGCCTTCCTGCGACACGCCCGGCCCGCAGCCGATGCACGCTCCGCAACCAGGGTTGAGCACCGTCGCTCCTGCCCGCCGGAATGTGTCGAGCAGCCCGTTCTCGCGGGCGAAGGTCTCCACCGCCTGCGAGCCGAACTGGATGAAGAACTGCACGTTTTCGGCGACGCGCAATCCTGCGTCGACGGCCTCTTTTGCGACTTGATGGTAGAAGAGGAAATCGTCGATCTTGCCCGCTGTGCAGGATCCCGCGTAGGCGATGTCGATCTTCACCTCGCCGATTTCGTCCACGAACGCACCGTTCGTCGGATCGGAGGGAATGCCGTGATCGGGGTCGCCGGGATGCGCGACCATCGGCCGGATCGACGACATCTCGATGACGTGCACTCCCCCCGCGTACTGCGCGTCCGGATCGGGCGCCACTGCGCGTGCACGCAAGGAGTCGAGGTCGATCCCCGGGCGCATCGAGGCAATCCACTCGTACGTCTTCTCGTCGGCCTCGACGATGGCGGTGCGCGCAGAACATTCAGTAGCCATGTTCGTGAGCGTGGCCCGCTCGTCGAGCGACAGCGTGCGCAGCCCCGGCCCTGTGAACTCCATGATCCGATCGAGCGTGAGCTGCGGCTTCGCATACTGGAGCAGGATGAAGAGCATGACGTCTTTGGCGGTGACGTTCGCCTGCAACTCTCCCACGAGCTCGAAGCGGATCGACTCCGACACTTCCACGGTGGTGAAGCCGGAGTGCACGAGATTCGCGTACTCGGTGGCACCCACGCCCCACGCCAGCGCGTTGTTCACGCCGCCCATGCAGGTGTGGCTGTCCGTGGCCTGGATGAGGTCCCCCGGATCGATGATGGTCTCGCGCGCGACCTCGTGACAGATGCCGGGCGAGATGTTGTCCTTGGCGGAGAAGTCGCGGCATTGCGTGTGGCGCTGATACTCGCGCTGCAGGTCGCGCAGCGTCTGGATCTTGTCCATGAACGGGCGCATGCGCGGCACATCATCCGCGTAGATGAGGTGATCCTCGAACACCGCGAACTTCTGAGGATTGGTGATGACGTAGTCGCGGCCGTACTCCTGCCCCAGGAAATGATGAACCTGCGCGGTCGTGAATTCGTGCGTGTAACCGCCGTCCACATCCACGACCACAGCGTCGCCAGGCTTCACGTAACGCTCGTCGTCGGTGACGCCGCGCATGTGACGCGCGAGGATCTTCTCGCCCATCGTCATCGGCCGCGGCGCATTGTGCGGGATGGGGAGCTGCACGTCTCCGCGCTCGACCGCTTTTGAGAACGGGAACAGCCCGCCCCACTGGATGATCAGCTGCGTGATCGGATCAAAGTCGTCGAAGAACTCCTCGAGCGGTACTTCTGCTGCCGCCTGCAAGCGCACGAGCATCTCGTGATCGCCCATCAGCAACCCCTGGTTGATGTTGTTGCCGGCATGGATCGGTGCGAAGGACACGGCGATGGCGATGCGGATGCCGCTGAACACTTCGCACTGGGTCGCGGTCTCCCGCGAACTGCCGACACCCTTCCGGTATCCGGAAACGATGACCTCGAAATTGCCGTTCCTCAGCGCGTCTGCGGGAAACAGGCGCTCCCCATTCACGATCAACCCCGCATACGCATTCCGCGCAATATCCTCGGGCCTGTAATCGAAACAGACCCACGCCGGAGTCATCGCATCGGTATTGATGTCGTCCAGCAGATCGTCGACGCTGAGGTCTTTCATCTGCAGGTCGAGCTCGCCGCGGAGCTGCCTGCGGATGAGCTCGGGATCTTTGGTGAGAAAGAGGACACGCCTGGCGGGTGTGAGCGTGACGACGGAGGGTGGTTTCATCTGGGTCCTCTCAACAAAACGCGAGCCGCGCGGATTCTACTGCGGGATGCGCGGCTACTTCCCGTCCTTCCTCATCCCCTTCCTCGCCCGGATGATGAAGTGAATCGGGGACCCGACGAGCTGCATGGCGTCGCGGAACTGATTCTCGAGATAACGGCGATACGAGAAGTGCAGCGGCTCATCGACGTTGGAGAACAGAGCGAACGTCGGTGGCGCGGACTTCAACTGCGTCACGTAGTAGAAGCGGCGCTGCTTTCCGCGCACGGTCGGCGGATTATGCGCGGTGACGGCGCGCTCGAGGATCCCGTTCAGCTCGGACGTACGAAACTTCTTACGGTAGCCGTCGATGATGGCGTCGATCTTCGGAAAGATCTTTTCCACGTTACGACCCGTCTTTGCGGAGATGAACAGGAGCGGTGCATACGCGAGGAACTTCAGCTTCTGCCGGGCCTGGTCTTCGAACCTTTTGTAATGCTCGGGATCGTGCTGCTCGGCATCCCACTTGTTCACCAGGATCAGCGCCGCCTTGCCGGCATCATCCGCGTATCCGGCCACCGTGGCGTCCTGCGAGGTCACGCCATCCGTGGCGTCGATCATCACCAGCGCGATGTCGCAGCGCTCGATGGCCTTGCGCGCAGAGATGACGGCCAGCTTCTCCGCCTCGTCGGTGGTCTTCCCCTTGCGCCGGATGCCCGCTGTGTCGATCAACACGTAAGACCGGTCGCCGCGGGTGATGTCCGAGTCGATGGCATCCCGAGTGGTGCCGGAGATCGGCGAGACCACCGCACGATCTTCCTGCGTGAGGCGGTTGAGCAGTGAGGACTTGCCGACGTTGGGACGGCCGATGATGGCCACGCGGGCAGGTGCGTTCTCGTCCCCCTCTTCGCTCAGAACGGAGTCCGGCGGAATGACCTCCGCGATGACGTCCTCGAGATCGTCCGTCCCCGCGCCATGCTCTGCGGAGATGGCGAGCACGCGCTCGAAGCCCAGCTCCCAGAACTCATTGACCGCCGCCGCCGCATCCTTGCGATCGATCTTGTTGACGACCAGCACTGTCCGCGCCGACTCCGCCCGCAGATCCTGAGCAATCTCCCGATCCTCGGACAGGAGCCCGGCTGCCC
>JANMSA010000739.1:0-10003 GCA_031388865.1 Acidobacteriota bacterium
TCCGCGACCCCTGCCGGGGTCGATGTTCTCTCGACCGGGCAACCGGTGGTCGCTCGCGGTGCTCGCACCACCGGCTGCCGTACGCGCCGTCTCCAGCGGCAGTTTTCTGCCGCGCAGACTCCCAAACGAGGCTCCGCCTCAGACCTACGAGATGGACCATTCCAGGGCTCGGCGGGTCTCGCCACACACTCCCCCATCGAGATCCTTCTCCCCCGTGAGCGGGAGAAGGGTCTCGATGGGATAAGTCTCGTCGAATTGAGTGAGGACTCGGTTGCTCATTCGCGAATGGAACCTCCTGAAGAGACTTGACTCATCTGCGAGGAGTTTTGACTCTCAAGGTCTCTAGAGTGAAACGCCACACTAGTTTTCTTCCAGGCTCCTCGCGCGTCCAATGGTGCGATGGAGGAAACCTTGAGAAAACTGATCCCGATCTTGATTCTGGCGCTTGCGTGCAGCAGGGAGGAGTCGGGCGCCGAACCCTCGAAGACCACGGTGGAGAGAAACGCACCTGGTACCGAGGGACAGTCCATCGCTGCGGCGCAGTCTGTTGCGACTCCGCCAGTCATGCCGCGCATGATCGTGCGCACCGCGGATGTAAAGATCATTGTCGCGGACACAGCGAAGAGTGTGGACGCGATCACCAGGTCCGCTGAGGCGGCGGGTGGATACGTCTCTGGCTCGAACATCTGGCGTGAAGGGGAGCTGTTGCGCGCGAAGCTCACTTTGCGCGTGCCCGCCGCTGAGCTTACGGCGACGCTCGCTGCGATTCGCCGCGTGGCGAAGCGCGTCGAGAACGAGACCGTCGCCAGTGAAGACGTATCGCAGGAGTTCGTCGACCTGGAATCACAGGTCCTCAATCTCGAGGCTACCGAGACGGAGCTGCGCGAGCTCCTGAAGGTGGCGCGCATCAACTCGAAGAAGGCTACGGACGTGCTCGAAGTGCATCAGCAGCTCACGCTGGTGCGCGGACAGATCGAACAGGCCAGAGGGCGCATGCGCTATCTGTCGCAGGTGACCGCGATGTCCGCCATCGCACTCGATGTCACGCCGGACGCGATCGCACAGCCAATCGTCGAGCCGGGATGGCAACCGCTGGTCGCCGCGAAGAACGCCAGCCGCGCACTGATCACTCTTCTGCAGAACGTCGCCACCAGCGCGATCTGGTTTCTCATCTACATCGTGCCCGTCCTGGGCATGCTGGCGCTGGCCATCGCCGCGCTGCTCAGGCTTGCACGACGCGTGCGGGCGAGGGAGGCATGAAAGTGCGGGCGCCGGGCTATCTCCTGACGGAGCGGCTTTTGCTCGGTGCCCTGGTGAGCGTGATGGTGGTGGTCTGGCCGGCGAGGCGGGGGATCGTGAGCGATGTCGTGCGGCTCGTACGGGTGAACGCGACGGCGGTCGTGCGCCACTGTCCGGGGATGGTCAACGTGAAGGTACCCGTAGCGTTTCCGTTGGGGTCGGCGGCGGAGAGGCGCATGGTCTGACCGTCGCTGGTGATGTAGACGATCGCGCCGGCGTTCGACTGGATTCCCTCGATCGTCGCGGCGCGCCAGAAGGTGATGCCCAGGTTGCCGTTCCTGAGGTCGCGGACGGCGGAGACATTCTCATTGTTCGCGAGGATGGACAGCGGCCGCGATGCAGCCCAGGCGGTCATGGTCGCCAGGCTCACGTTCGGGACGACGACGTACTCGGCGGTGGTCGTATTCGTGTGATCGAGCCACATCGTGACGAACGGTTTCGCGTGCAGGGTCGTGTCCGTCGATCCGCCGAGTGCTGCCCAGGTGCCGCTCCGCGTCAGGCGTGAAGTCTTCAGATCCGCGGACGTCGGAAACCAGTAGCCGACGTTCTCCAGGTGAGCCCAGTCATCGCGCCGTACAAACTGCGACGACGCGGTCACCAGCGGCCACTGGTTGACGATGGTCTCCACACGTGCGTTCGCCCGGATGCTGTTGGTGAGGAACGCGATCGAGTCGTCGAAGAAGAACCAGGCCTTTTTCGCCGTCAGCGTCGTCTGCAGAGGGGCGAGCTCCATGGCAGACACCCCGTTGATCCCGTCGCCTGTTCCTCCGGCGAACGTGCGCGTTCCGTAGCCGTAGGCGTCGTTCGCCGCGGTACCGGTCTGCTCGACGGTGACGCCCGGCAGGCGTGTCCAGTCCATCGCTGGCCAGACATCGCGGCCGAAGTATTCGTTGCCCTGCAGCACGAGATTCAGCCGGCCGTCGGACTGGCGCGAGCCGAAAAGGTTCTCCCCGTTTGTCTTCTCGCCGGACTTGGTGCGGGTGGAGAACATCTTGATCGAGGCGAACCACCCCGCGCGCCGGTGAATCGTGTAGTCGGAGGTGAAGTAGTGCCGGTGACCGGACGGCCACGCTGCCGCATACCGCGCGGTCTCGACCTGCGTCGCCGCGCCCGCGAGCTCCACGGTCATCGTGCCTCGCCACGTCTGCAGCATCTTCGCCGCCGCCGAGCGGATCTCCGCGGAACGAGGGGAGGCGAATTGCGACGCCTGAACGAGCGCAGCCAGGCCGTTGAAGCCGCTCGACGACGGGCGCGCGACCTCACGGCTGATGACGGAGACGTCGAAGTAGTCGCCGTGCAGCGACCAGGCGATGCCTTCCGCCACGTAGTCGCTGAATGAGGCCAGAGCATCCGGCGGCAACCCCAGCGTGGTACCGCGTGTGATGAGTGCGAAGCGGGCGACGTCTGCCGCGAACGCGCCGCCATAGCCGCCGGTGTAGAGCTGCGCCCCGTGCTGATGGAAGGAGCGGTCGCGTTTGATTCCCTCCGCCGTGGCCGGCCTTACGACTCCGGCCATTGCCCCGCCCACGGCGGAGAGCATGGCCGAGTCCTCCTTCAACAGGCCGAGGCAGAGGTGGGTGAACGAGGAGTGGACGAGGTTCTGGCCGACCGGCACCGGGCCGACGAGGCCGCGCGCGGTGGGAGAGTTGCCGATACGCAACTGGATGGCGTTCACGAGAGCGTCGAATGTTGCCGGATCCACTTCGCCTTGCATGAGCACGAGCGTGGGTCCCAGATCGAGGGGGATCCCGATCGTCCAGAACCACCAGTTCCCGAGTGGCAGCACTGGCGCGCCGTAGAACGTCTTCGTGTACGTGAGCGCCGCGTTGATGTCCATGAGGAGAGCCGGGCTGCGATACAGCGCCTGACCCGGAGTCTGGTATGCGCGCGCCAGCGTCCAGAGCCGCTGCGAGTGGGTCCACGGTCCCCAGCTACCCGCGGGAATCTCGGTGTATTGAATGTCCGGCCAGCTACCGTCGGCGTTTAGCGCGTCTGCATGGGCGCGCGCCTCGGATGCGAGCCGGCCGAGAACGTCTCTCATGCGAGGCACGCTGCGGTCGGCGCCGGCGGCCGTGTAGTAGCCGGCGAACTGCTCGCGGACGGCATCGATGTCCGCGGCCGCGGCGCTGGAGGCCTGGAGGAGGAACGCGACGAGGGTCGCAACGAGGAGTCGTTTCATGGGCTCTGTCGGGAACGGAAAAGGCGGACAATAAAAAAGGACGGCGAGTACGCCGTCCTTTTCTTCCTGGGAGTGGACTGCGTCAGATGGCGTTGACGTTTGCTGCCTGCAGACCCTTCGGTCCCTGCACCATGTCGAACTCGACGCTGGAGCCTTCCGGCAACGAACGGAAGCCATTGGAATTGATGGCGGAGAAATGGACGAAGACGTCTTCTCCGCTCTCGGTCGTGATGAAGCCGAAACCCTTTGCATCATTGAACCACTTGACGGTACCCGTGCTGCGCATGCTTCCGCTCCTTGTCATCTGCTCTCCGGTCATCCGGAAATCCGCCGTTGGCTTTCCAGGATTGCTCGAAGATGGTGTGTCGATCGCAACGGGTGTTACTACAGATAAATTTCAGAGAGCGTTGTCTGCCGCGCAGACACCCAGGCCCAGCTGCAGATTGGACACTTTCCGTGGTCGTGCCCGCGGGCGGAGCAGTGCTCGCGACCGAAGTAGATCATCTGCAGATGCCGGCGGGCCCACTCTTCGCGCGGGAAAACCTTCTTCAGATCGCGCTCGGTCTGGACGACGTTGCTCGCCTTGGAGAGCCCCCAGCGCTGCGCGAGGCGATGGATGTGCGTATCGACGGCGAACGCCGGCTCGCCAAACGCCTGCGACAGAACCACGCTCGCTGTCTTGTGGCCGACGCCGGCGAGTCGCTCCAGCGCTTCGAGGTCGCGTGGCACGCGTCCGCCGTGCTCGGCGACGAGCGTCTCCGCCAGCTTCTTCACGTTCTTCGCCTTCGTCGGCGCAAGGCCGCAGGTGCGGATGCAGGCCAGGATCTCTTCCGCACTGAGCGTCGCCATCTCCTCTGCCGTCGACGCCCGGGCGAACAGCGCAGGCGTGACTTTGTTGACCTGTGCGTCCGTGGTCTGCGCGGAGAGGAGCACCGCGACCAGAAGCGTGAAGGGATCGTGGTGCTGGAGGGGAACGGGCGGAGACGGATAAAGCTCATCGAGGATCGCCCCGATCCTCCGGGCTCGGTCCGCGCGCTTCACCGCCCATCCTCAGCATCGCGCCACTGCAGGACGAACTCCGGCAACGCCGGCGATTGCTGCCCGTCCAGTTCGAGCAGTGTCAGCAGCTCATGCGGATGCACGGTGCCGGTCTTCGTTCTGAACAATGTCCGCGAGTGGCCGATCGCCGCCATGGACCCGTCGCGGCGATCGAGGAGGTGCTCGATGTAGATCCACTTGTCGTCCCAACCCAGTACGCGGGAGGTGACGGTGAAGCGCTCGAAGGGCAGCACGGAGCGCCGGTAGCGGATCACCATCCCGCCCACGACGGGACGCCACCCTTTCTTCAGCACGGGTCGCAATGCGCGCATGCGTCCGAGAAGCTCGACGCGGGCGATGTCCATGAAGCTGACGTAGCGGCCGGCATTCAGATGGATGTTCAGGTCGCAGTCGTTCGGCAGCACGGTGAAGCGCACGGTGGAAGCGTCGAGCGGACCGATGCGAGGCCGGAACGCGCTGGACAGAATGACGATCAGGAAGCGGAAAAGAAGCAGCACCCGAGCAGAGTAATCGAGTCTTCGAGTCGCCGAGTCTTCGAGGGGTTCCTCGCTCGACGACTCGAAGACTCGAAGACTCGTCGGCTATGATTCTTTCCGATGCACGACGACCCACCTCTGCGCGAGCTCCCAGAGCGCACAGGCAAACATTGCTGCGTGAAGTGTCTCGCGCTCGTGCCCGCGCAGGAGTACCTGCGCAACGATCACATCTGCGACACCTGCGCGGCGACGGACGAGTATCCGCTGGCGTCGACGCCGGGAACTAAGGAAGAAGGATGAAGGAGGAAGGCAGAAGGACGACTGAGCCGCGGCACGATGCCGGTTCCTCCTTCACCCCTTCCACCTCCGCCTTCGGCCGTGTCGCCGTCATCCATGACTGGCTCACGGGCATGCGGGGCGGGGAGGCTGTCCTGGAGGCCATTCTCGACGCGGTTCCGGACGCGGAGCTGTTCACGCTCTTCCATTTCCCGGGCGCTGTGTCGGAGAAGATCGAGTCGCGCGTGATCCACACCTCCAGCCTGCAGCGGATGGCGAAGGGTGTCAGCGACTATCGGCGGCTCCTGCCGCTCTTCCCGCGGGCAGTGCGCGAGTGGGATCTCTCTCGCTTCGATCTCATCGTGTCGTCGAGTCACTGCGTGGCAAAAGGCGTCGACGCCAGAGGCAAGCCGCATCTCTCTTACTGCCACACTCCCATGCGTTACATATGGGACCGATTCGACGACTACTTCCCCCGCTCGAAGCCGCTCTGGCGGGCGGCCGCGCAATCCATCGCCCCGTGGTTACGGCGCTGGGATGTGAAGACCACGTCGGGGGTGACGGAGATGGTCGCGAATTCGACGTTCGTTCGCGAGCGAATCCGCCGCTTTTACGATCGCGATGCCGAGGTGATTCATCCTTATGTCGACGACGTGTTCCTCGACGCGCCGCTCGAGGAAGATCGCGACGACTACCATCTCGTCATCTCCGCGCTGGTGCCGTACAAGCGGGTCGATCTGGCGCTTGCCGCGGGGAAGCGGCTGGTCGTGATCGGCGGCGGTCCTCTCTACGAGCAACTGCGTGCGTCTGCCGGGCCCAACGTCGAGCTGCTGGGCTCCGTATCGAGGGATAGAATCATCGAGCTCCTGTCGCGCGCGCGGAGCCTGATCCTGCCCGGCGTCGAGGATTTCGGCATCACGCCGCTGGAGGCGATGGCTCTTGGCACGCCTGTCGTCGCGTTGGGAGAGGGTGGAGTGCGGGACTCAGTGATCGACGGAACCACAGGGGTTTTCTTTGCCATGCCGACCGTAGAGTCGCTGCGCCAGGCACTCGGTGCAGTCGAGTCGCGCTCGTGGGATCGGGCCGCCATTCGCGAGCATGCTCGTACGTTCTCACGCGCCGCGTTCGACAGGAAGTTCAGGGAAAAGCTGCAGTCTTCGAGTCTTCGAGTCTTCGAGTCTTCAAGTGGTGTTGGTGACATGCCTCTCGAAGACTCGAAGACTCGAAGTCTCGAAGACTGGTCCAAATGATCGAGAAAAAGCACCGCACCCTCGCCTCGGTCTACCTCGTCATCGACGCGGTCGCCTCGAGCCTGGCCATGCTTTGCGCATGGGCTCTGCGCTTCCAGTTCCAGGTCATCCCGGTCACGAAAGGGCAGCAGGACTTCGAGACCTACGCGAAGCTGCTGCCGATCATCATCATCGTCTTCCCGCTCGCGTATGCGGTGCAGGGGCTGTATCGCATCCGTCCGACGCGCAGCCGCAGCGAGGAGTGGGTGTCGGTCACCATCGGCTCTGTCGTGGGCACGGTGGTCCTCTCCGGCGTCCTGCTATGGGTGCGCCCTGCGGAGAGTCACATCGTTCCGTACTCGCGTGCGACGCTGTTCATGTTCATGGTTGCGGCGATCGTGCTCGTCATCACCGGACGCTCCGTCGTGCGGGCCGTCGTCGAGCGCCGTCATCGCATGGGCAGAGATCTCGATCGTGTGCTCATCGCCGGGAATGGTGAGCTTGCGCGAGCGGTGGTCGCGCGCATCTCCGCGCATCGCGATCAGCTTGGCTTCCGCATCGCCGGCTACCTCCGCAATGGCGACGAGGGCGAGATCCCCGGCCTGACCTGCCTGGGCAACATCGCCGACGCCGAGCAGGTGCTCCGGGCCGAGGCCATCGATCATGTGTTCGTGGCGCTGCCGCATGCGTCGTCAGCTGCGATGATGGAGCTGCTCGACCGGCTCATGCGCATCTGCCTCTCCATTCACGTCGTGCCCGACCTCCTTCAGTTCATGGTGCTGCGCTCGCGCGTCGAGGACCTCGACGGTCTGCCGACCATCAACCTCTCCGAAACACCGCTGGAGGGTTGGAGCCGCTTCGTGAAGCGCGGCTTTGACCTCAGCGTCGCCATCACCGCGCTGTTGCTGCTGTTGCCGGTCATGCTGCTGGTGGCGCTGGCGATCTGGATCGAGGACGGCATGCCCGCGTTCTACCGGCAGATCAGGATGGGACTCGACGGAAAGCCGTTCGAGATGGTCAAGTTCCGCTCGATGCGCGTGGGCGCGGAACGCGAAACCGGGGCGGTCTGGGCGGCGAAGGACGACCCGCGGCGCACCCGTGTCGGTCGCTTCATCCGGGCGTGGTCCCTGGACGAGCTGCCGCAGCTATGGAACGTGCTCGTCGGCGACATGAGCGTGATCGGTCCGCGGCCGGAGCGCCCCGAGTTCGTCGAACAGTTCCGCGCCGAGGTGCCGCATTACATGCTCCGCCACAAAGTGCGGGCGGGAATGACCGGCTGGGCGCAAGTGCACGGATGGCGCGGCAACACCTCCATCCGCATGCGCATCGAGCACGACCTGTACTACATCGAGAACTGGTCCCTGCTGCTGGACCTGAAGATCCTGTTCATGACCGTGCTGCATGGGCTGCGGCATGAGAACGCCTATTAGCTCGCAGCTCGCAGCTCGCAGGACAGACCGGGCTTGGGTGTCGAAGCTCCTTACGGCCGCGAGCTGGTCTTCGAGTCTTCGAGTCTTCGAGTCTTCGAGTCCACGAGGAGCGGGAAGCCCCCAACTCGAAGACGCGTAGTCTCGAAGACTTGAAGACTTGAAGACTCGAAGACTCGAAGACTTGAATACTAGCAGACACGGAAGACTCGCCTCAGTTTCGTAGACTGTTAACGCTCTCCGCCTCCCCGCATCTCCACAGTCATGATGATGACAATCCTGACGTTTCTTCTCCTTATGGTCCGCTCACGGCCGCGGTCCGTGGAAAGAAGGGGTTCGCAGTGGTGAAGCTCGTCAAGGCCAATGGAGTCTGGCGCGGGACGAACAGCATCCGGCTGCCGCACTGATGCTCCGGTGGGTATCTCCGCCCGACCAGCCGCCAACCGCCCCTATAATCCGCGCCGACATGGCCAAGATTTCGGAATCTCTTTTTCAACGTGCACTCGCAGTCATCCCCGGCGGCGTGAACTCGCCGGTCCGTGCTTTCGGTGGCGTCGGCGGGACGCCCCTCTTCATCGAGATGGGCCAGGGCGGGCGCATCTTCGACGCCGACAACATTCAGTACATCGACTGTGTGGGCTCCGGGGGACCGATGATCCTCGGCCATGGCCATCGCTACGTCGTCGAAGCCGTGAAGAAGGCCGCGACGCGAGGGTTTTCGTTCGGTGCCCCGACGGCTGCGGAGATCGAGCTCGCGGAAATGCTGGTGCAGGCCGTGCCGTCCATGGAGATGGTCCGCCTGGTCAGCTCGGGGACCGAGGCTACGATGAGTGCGCTGCGGCTTGCGCGGGCGGCGACCGGACGCAGCAAAGTGCTGAAGTTCGACGGCGGCTATCACGGCCACGTCGACTCGCTGCTGGTCAAAGCAGGGTCGGGAGGCGCGACTTTCAACGTCCCCGACTCGGCCGGCATCCCGAAAGAGGTCGCGAAGCTGACGCTCATCGCAAACTACAACGATCTCGCCAGCGTGCGCGCGGTGATGAGCGACCAGGTCGCGGCGATCATCGTCGAGCCGGTGGCGGGCAACATGGGATGCGTTCCGCCAGCGCCCGGGTTTCTGGAAGGGCTGCGCGAGATCTGCGACGAGCACGGCGCGCTGCTCATCCTCGATGAGGTCATGACCGGCTTCCGCGTTGCGTACGGAGGCGCGCAGGAGCGTTTCGGCATCAAGCCGGACATCACCACGCTCGGCAAGATCATCGGCGGAGGAATGCCCATCGGAGCCTATGGTGCCCCGCGCAAACTGATGGAGCTGATCTCGCCAGCCGGCCCCGTGTATCAGGCGGGGACGCTCTCCGGAAATCCCGTGGCCGTGGCGTCCGGCCGCGCGACGCTCAGCGTGCTGCGCAACTCATCGATCTACGACGACCTCGAAGAGCGCAGTTCCGAGTTCGAGGCCGGCGTCCGTTCAGCGGCGGAGAAGCACAACATGCCGCTGACGATGAATCGCGTTGGCTCGATGTGGACGATCTTCTTCACCGAGGGTCCGGTCACGGATTTCGAAAGCGCCAACCGCAGCAACCGCGAGAAGTTTGCGCGCTTCTTCCACCTCATGCTCGGCGAAGGCGTCTACCTCCCGCCGTCCCAGCTCGAATCGGCATTCTTCTCCGCCGCACACGCGAAGAAAGACGTGGCGCAGATGGTGGAGCGGGTGGACCGCGTACTCAGGAAGCTGGCGTGGGAGTTCGGGACGTAGCGGAAGCCCCCCCCCGAACCCTGAGCGAAGCGAATGGGTCAAGGGAGCCCCCTCGGGGATCATGACTTGAAGAGTGAAGCAATGTCCGGCGTCAGGTCATGCCACCACTCATTGCCATGCTGGATGAGCGCGACCTTCTTCGCGCGAACCCATCCCTTGATCTCTTTTTCGCGCGCACGCGCTGCGTCTTCGTCCTCGCAGAATTCTTAATAGACGCAGAGATCGAACGTGTAGCGCGCGGTGAAGGCGCCCGGATACAGTTCGTCTCTATGCTCGCGCAGACGGCGAATCAGATCGTTGGT
>JANMSA010000790.1:0-7339 GCA_031388865.1 Acidobacteriota bacterium
CGGAGATGAAGACGGACATGGAAGGCGCCCGCGACGACGCCGACTCTGCGAAGTCGTCCCTCCTCTCCGTGCAGTCGGAGATCCGCAAGCTGAAGGCGGAGCGCGACACGATGATGGCCAAGATGCAGTCGGCCCAGGCGCGCCTCCGCGTCCAGGAACAGCTCGACGGTCTGTCTGTCGACGATGAAGTGCGCGCACTCGACAACGTGCGCACCCACATCAAGAACACCATCGCCGAAGCGAACCTGGGCAAGGAGCTGTCGGACACCTCGCTCGACGGACGGTTGGCAAACCTGCGCAATCAGGTCGGCGACGTGCAGGCCAAACAGGAGCTGGCTGCACTCAAGGCGAAGAAAGCAGCGCAGCAGGCGGCCCAGGGCCAGAAGACGATGTAGCTCCAAACTCAGTCCATCATGAGCGAGCTGTTCGTCTGTTCCGCGGAACGCCTGTCGCGCGCGTCGCGCCGCCAACGCACTTTACGCGCGGCCGTTCCATCAGCGGAATCACGCTCTCCGCTGAATTCGGCGCGGGGGCGCTGATGGTGTACAACGTCGGCTGTGCGTGCTTCGAGGTGGATCGCCATCGGCGCGGTGATCGTCACGTACGTTTTCTTCGCGACGAGCGGGTCGATGCGGTTCGCTCGCGCCCCCGAGCAGCCGCACGGTTGGGACAACCCGGGCCGCGGTTATTACGCCCAGCTCGCTGATGGGTTTCTGCAAGGCCACGCGTACCTGACGATTGCGCCCGATCCGGCGATGGCCGCGCTGGGAGATCCGTACGACTACGGCCAGCGCGACGCGCTGCAGTACCAGTTCACCCCGCCGAGGATCGCGGCGAAGTTTCCCCACGTCGAGGCCGGAACGGCGCAGATCGACAAGAGCCTGGCCTGGCGGTGAGCCGGAGGAGATCATTGGAATGGCGCCGCTTGCGCCGCTCACGCTCGTCTCTGTCGCTTGCGTCGTCCTACTGCTCGCATCGCGTCACAGAGACCCACGAGCGCGTGCCGGCGCCTGCATTCTCACCGGCGCCTGGCTCGTGCTACTGACGCTTTCCACCTGCTGGGGATCGTCTCACGCTACACCTTCGACGTTCAGCTTCTGATGCTCCTCGGGACGCTGCTCTGTTTCGAAGAGACGCTTTCGCTCCTCGGCGAGTGGGCCATCCCGACGCGACCGTTCCGTTTGATCGGCGCTACGCTCGCGCTGTACACCATCGTCCTCTGCGCAATGCTCGGTCTCGAAGGGCGCGCCGGCGCTTTTCGCACGCAGAACGGGCTGTTGCTAAAGAAGATCGGAAGCGTGCTGCGCGTTGACGTACGGCAGTGAGCGCTGGGAATCCCATCGCCGCGTGCCAACTTCATCACCGCCGCCTGATGGACGGCAGAGGAGGACTGAGATCACGCCATCATCTGCCGTGGGCGGCGCTCGAAGAGTCTCGCCGCCTTCACGCTGACCGCTGCCAGGATGGCTTTGGCCGCGTCGGCGCCGGACTGCGCTCCGCCGTTCATGTAGCCCTGGAAGTCGGCGCTGGTGTGCTCGCCGGCGAAATGCAGGTTGCCGACGGACTCTCCTTCGGCGCCGCCGATCGAGGTCCACTGTCCCGGCTTGTACGCGGCATAGGATGCTTTGGTGAACGGGTGCGTCGGCCAGTGCATGCGGGAGACGTTGCCGTTCAGCCGGTCCGTCGACCCGGGATACGCGCGCTCGAAGCCGGGCAGCAAGCGGGTCAGCGCTTCCTGCGCAGTCCCTTTCCCTGCCTCGATCCCGAGCCGTCCGCCGGAGTAGAACGTGATGCCGCTGCTCGTCGAGGGCTGCAGCGCTCCGTTGTCCCAGCAAAGCTGAAAGCGCTCATCCGTCAGGGTGTTCCCGCGGTAGCCGTGCTTGCGCCATTCGCGATTGCGGAAGCCGGCCAGCACCTTCGCGTTGGTGCCGTAGCCCAGCTCGTCGATGGCGCGGCGCTTCACTTCCGGCAGCGGAAGGCGGATGTCGACTTCGCGAAGCATGGTGAAGGGAAGAGTCAGGACCACGCTGTCGAAATCGCGGTCGATCGTCTTGCCGCTCGGATCTTCGAAGGTGAGGCGGTAGCCGGCGCCCTGAGACGCGATGGCCGTGAGGCGGTGACGCAACGAGACCACGCCGTCGAGGCGCAGGGCGAGCTCGGTGACGACGCGCTCATTGCCGCCCTTGACTGTGTAGCGCTCGTCGCTCTCGCCGAAGGTCTTGAAACCGGAACTGGTATCCGTGCCGATCATCTGGATGAGATTGAGCGACGACTGCTCATCCGCTTCCAGACCGTACTCGGTCACGTACGCGACCTCGAGCAGCTCGCGGATCCACTTTCCCGCCTCGATGCGATCGAGATACTCGGCGATGGAGGTGTTGTCGAGCTTCTTCCCGTTGCCGTCCACGCGGTAGCTCACCTCTTCGCCGAGGGAGGCGTAGTCGGCGGAGATCTGCCGGGCCAGGGGGATGAAGGCCTTGATGACCTGCGCCTCGCTCAGATGCCTGCCGTCGAAGAAGAAGGCCTCGTTCCTGATCTTCGGAATGGGCTTCTTGAAATCGAACATGCTCAGGCGGAACTCTTTGACCAGCGCGAGCATCTCCTCGTGGCCGCTGTCGATGAACTCTCCCCCCATCTCCGTGGTCAGTCCGGGTGCGAGGAGGTTCTTCGCCGTGAACATCCGGCCACCGATGCGGCTGGAGGCCTCGAAGACTTCCACCGGTACGCCGGCCTTGCGCAGCTTGTACGCGCAATTCAGACCGGCGATGCCGGCACCGACGATGGCGGTCTTCGGCCGCGACGAGGTGTCCTTCGCGAAGACGCTGAAAAGGTCGGGGGTGGAAGCCACGGCCACGGCGCCGGCCGCGGTCTTGAGGAACTGACGCCGCGACGACGCGGCTTCCTCCTCCAGCAGGCGATCGATGGCCTCGTCGACGGGAGCGGCGCCAGGCCGGGATGCCTGGTCCGCGAGCAGCAACGATCGGCGCACAAAAGAAAACAGTGGAGTACGGGCCATGGTCGAGTCCCTCCTAACGCGATTTCGGCGGCGTGAGAGTTACGGCAGGAGCAGCACCAGTCCGGGATAGATCAGGTTGGGATTGGCCACCCGCTCGGTGTTGATGTTCCATATCTCTTCCCACCGTTCCGCGTCGCCCAGCTCTTTCCTGGCGATCTTGCTGAGCGTGTCGCCTGCCGCGACGCGGTGCGACTTCCGTCCGGCAACGGGCTTCATGAACGTCTCGGACTTGCTGGCCAGGTAGCTCTTCATAAGCGTCGCGTACTGGTCGGACTCGCGGATCTGCTCGAGCGCCTTGTTGACCTCGTACACCAGGTCGTAGTTGTTCGCGGCGATGCCCACCGCGTACTTCGACTTGTTGAGGTTGTACTTCGCGATGGTCGTCTGGGGATGCTTCTTGATCTCGACCGCCGCGAACGGGTAGTCATAAATCAGGGCATCCGCCTCTCCGCGCTCGACAGCTTCGAACCAGCCGTTCTCTCCCGAGAACTTGCGGATCGTGGCGCCGGGGATGTTCGCCTTGACCCACTTCTCGGCCGCGGGATCGTCGTAGATGGCGATCACTTTTCCCTGCAGGTCGGACAGCTCGCGATAGTTCGCAACCATCCCTTCCTGAACGATCAGGCAGAGGCCGAAATCGAGATAGCCGTTGCTCCAGTCGACGCCCTTGATGTCCGGGTCGGGAACGTAGCCGGCCATGATGATGTCGATGTCGCCCTTCAGAAGCAGCGTAGGCAGATCCTCGTAGTTCGCCTCGACGACCTTCACGCGATCCGTTCCCAGCTGGCGCCCGATCCGCGCTGCCATCTGGAAGTCGAATCCATCTTCCTGCTGGTTCTCGTTGATGAAATGGAGCGGCGGCGCTTCCGGCTCCATTCCCACGCGAAGAACCTTGCTCTTTCGAACCTTGTCGAGAACCCCGCGCACCGTCGGTGGTGGCGCTGTGGCTGTCTGCGCAGTGGTCGTTGCCGTCGGTTCGGTGACCGCGGTGCTGGTCGTGCCCGAGTCTTTCTTCTTCGCCAGGTTCGGCAGCTTGTCCCGATAGTGATAGGCGACGTAGCCAAGGATTGCGAGAATGACGATCGTGACGAAAGCCTTGGCAAATCCGGTGAGCCTCATGGTTCTTCTCCACACCCGACGAACGATTGCTTTTCGACATGATACGGAAATGGCGGGAAGGGTCGCAATGCGCGCTGTGGGGGGGTGGAGGGAACGTGCGGCCGCGAACCGCGCTTGACAGGCCGCGCGATGCGCGGTGACGGCGGCGCAGCGCCCCGCGTCCCGTACACGTAGAATGGCGCCGGTGGCACCGACCAAGACGACGCAGACTCCTCCGCGGAAACGTGAGGCCGGCCGGCCGCCCGAAAAAGGCGATCTGAATCAAGCCATCCGGGAGACGGCGAAGGACATGGCCACCGACACCGTCCTGGGCAAGGCCGGCTACATCGGGATGGCCTTCCGGAATCCGTACAACCTCTCGCTGTTCCTCGGTGCTCTCGCTGCAGCCGCGGCAACGGCGAACCCGATCCTGGCGGCCGTCGCTCTCGGCGGTGAGGCGCTGTGGCTTCTGCACGGGCCGGAATCGAAGACGCTGCGGCGCCTCCTGTGGGACCCGCGCTTCGAGAAGGTACGGCTGGTCATGGAGGCGCGCGAGCGCGAGGAGCGGATGAAGAGTCTTCCACAGGAGGACCGCGAGCGCGTCTACGAGCTCGTCGCGAAGCAGGAAGACATCAATCGTCTCGCGTCGCAGAATCCGTCGTTCACCGGGGAGCTCCTGCGGAGTGAGCTGTTCAAGACCCGTCGCCTGGTGGATGCATTCGTGGAGATGGCCATCACCTGCGCGCGGTACGAGAGCTATCTCCAGACGATCGACATGAACGAGCTCGAACAAGATCGCGAGCGCTGGGAGGCCCGGACCACCGCGGCGCGCATCTCCCCGCAGGAGAGCGATGTCGCAAAGAAGAACTTCGCCGTGATCATGAAACGGATCGAGAAGCTGCGCGAGCTCCGCGATTATCTTCGCGTCGCGCGCGGCCAGCTCGATCTCATCGACAACTCGTTCCATCTCATTGCCGATCAAATCGTGATGATGCAGTCGCCCGCGGAGCTGTCGGGACAACTGAACGATCTGCTCGACGGCGTCGAGTCCATCCGGCAGACTGCTCTCGATACGGAAAAGATCCTGAACACGATGGAGGTGTAGTTGGCCGAGGCGCGTACTCTTCCTCCCTGGGCGGACGATCTGCGTCGCCGCTATCTTCGCGGCGAGGCGTCGATCTTCGTCCTCCATGGCAACGTCTACGACGTGGTGCTGAGCGGCGGCCAGGCGCTGACGCTCACCGATTTTCTCGGGACCGTCCTGCTCAAGGACTCCAAGGAGACGATCGCGGTCTACAACGTCGCCACCGGAATCCGTTTCCTGAAACGGGCAGGGGGTGAGCCAGCCCTCGGTGACGACATGCTGCAGTCGGTGGAGAAGCCCCGCGTTCTCGCGGCCATGGAGCGTCTGCTCCTGACCACGTCGCGCACGGCGCTGATTCTCGAGTACGCGGAGGTCGTTGCCCCCGCGGGCGACCCGAGCTTCCAGAGCGAGGGCGATCGTGCGGCGATCGTCACGCTGCACCGCTGGTCGTTTCTCCCGGAGATCGAGCGCAGCGACAACGTGGTCCTGCTCATCGCGGAAAATCTGGCCGAGCTCTCGCCGAAGCTCGTTTCGAACCCCAAGGTGGCCGTGGTCGACATTCCGATGCCGGACCGGGAAGCGCGCAGAGCGGCAGCGGGGCTCGCGGACCGCTCACTGACGGAGAAAGACATCGACCGCTACGCCGAGATCACGGCAGGACTCAAGTCTCTCCAGATCCTTTCGATTCTCACACCCCCTCCGGTCACGGAGACGGAGACTCGCGATCGCGAGGCCTTCATCTCCGGCATCCTGGGCACGGGTGCGGATGTCCCGGAGCGCGCGCGGAAGCTCGCACAGCTGACGAGCGGCCTGACGCGCGACGAGATCGCCAAGCTGCTGGCGCCGGGTGCCACTCCTGTCGCCCAGGTCGAGGCGGATCGGGCTGGTGCGGCGCGCGTCGAAGTCGATCGTCTGATCGCGCGCCGAAAGCGCGAGATCATCGAGCGCGAATGCTTCGGCCTGGTCGAGTTCCTCGAGCCGCAGCATGGGTTCGAGGTCGTCGGCGGCATGGAGGAAGTGAAGAAGGACCTGCTCGTGATTGCGGCGAGCATTCGCAATGGACAGACCGCGCGTGTGCCGATGGGCGTGCTCTTCACCGGCCCGATGGGCACCGGCAAGACCTTCGTGGCGGAGGCGTTCGCGAAGGAATGCGGACTGACCACGATCAAGCTCAAGAACTTCCGCTCCAAGTGGGTGGGCGCGACCGAAGGGAATCTGGAGAAGATCCTCAACGTGATCCGCGCCATCGGCCAGGTGGTGGTGATCATCGACGAGGGCGATCGCGCGTTTGGGAACACGGACGGCGAGGGCGACGGCGGAACGTCGTCGCGCGTGATCGCCCGGATCAAGGAGTTCATGTCCGACACGAGCAATCGCGGCCGGATCCTCTTCCTGGTCATGACCAATCGCCCGGACAAGCTCGACGTCGATCTCAAGCGTGCCGGGCGGCTGGACCGCAAGATTCCGTTCCTCTACTCGCAGACCCCGGAGGAAGTCGAGAACATCACCCGCGCGGTCGTGCGAAAGAACAAGGTCCGGACGAGCGTCGACTTCGCCGCCATCCGCGAGACCTTCTCGAAGAAGCTCGTCGGCTACAGCAACGCGGATGTCGAGGCGGTCGTGCTCATGGCCCTCGACGACGCCGCGCGCGAGGAGGTGACGGAGGTGAGCGAGGATCGCTTCATCCGCGCGGCCAGCGACTATTTTCCCAGCCGCGACACGGAGCTCCTCGAGTACATGGAGCTTCTGGCGGTGTTCGAGGCGTCGAGCCGCCGGCTGCTCCCGGCCAAGTACGCAAGCGTGACTCCGGAAGAGCTCGACCTGCGCCTGCGGACCTTGCGAGCGATCGTCGGATCGCGACGCTGAACGGGGGCTGGCCGGGCGCGTCCGGATGCGGCACGGCGGTCCAGGAAGGCGTGGCTGACGGCGCTCCCGGGTACACTCTGCGACTAGTGTAGTGACTCATTAGTTCCTTACCATTTGCGGCCCTGAAAGGCCGTATGCTGCGTCGGCACAACTCAACGATGACACCGCATCGCCTCCGTTGTGCCGCCTTGCCTACGACCTCTCCGGACCACAAATAATGGCAAGGAACTAATGAGTCACTACACTAGTCGCAGAGTGTACCCGGGAGCGCCGTC
>JANMSA010000340.1:0-3589 GCA_031388865.1 Acidobacteriota bacterium
ACATCGAGAGCCTTCTCCCCTCCGCAGAGGGGAGAAGGTGCCCGAAGGGCGGATGAGGGGTCCTCCGGTGGCCACTCGGGAAGACAGGCCGCGGGACCGTACTAAACGATCGCTTCGAACACGACGCGGGCCCAGCTTCGCATCCGAGTCGTCGTTCCGTCCGGGCGCAGATCCATCCAGTCCCGCATGGGAACGACGAAGCCGGTCTTGGGACGGTTGCGCAGCCAGGAGGGGAGGCGCGCAGCAAGAACTCCTTTGCACGAGCGGCCGTGGTCGATGAGCAGCGGTGCGATCTGACGGAGCAGCGCGGCATCGACGAACGGTGTGCGCACTTCGACCGAGTGAGCCATGCTCGCCCAGTCTGTATCGCGGAGCAGCTGGTTCCGCATGTACAGAGACGCTTCGAGCGTCGCGATGCGTCCGAACGGAGAACCTGGATCGGGCGTGATGGTCTTCTCCACGACCTCCGGCAGCGCCAGCCGCTCGATCCCCTCGGCTGCCATCGCCGATCCCAGGAGCTCAGGCAGTTCGTGAGGAAGGAAGAGCCCGCGTTGCAGCAGGTACGCTCCGGACCACGAACGACCCATCGAGCGAATCAGCGCGGCCTTCGGATGGCGGCTGACGACGGCCGCGATCGACCCGAGAGGGGAGCGGGCCAGGCGCATGATCGCGGGAATCCGCGAGAACGAGGGATACCCTCCGAAGAGCTCATCTCCGCCCACTCCGGAGAGCGCCACTTTTACGCCGGCTTCGTGCACGGCCTTGCTGATGAACCACGTGTTGACGCCGTCGATCGTCGGTTGATCCATCGCTGCGAGGATGGCCGGCAGGTCCCCGAGGAACTCGCCTTTCTTCACGAGCCGGGTCGTGTGAAGGGTCCCGATCTCGCCGGCGAACCGTTCCGCGAGAGGCGCCTCATCGCCGGGGTGTCCGCGGAACTCGTCGAACGTGAGCGTGAAAGTGCGGAGCGTCTGCGTCGTCCGGGCAGCGGCGATGGCGGTGAGCGCGGCCGAGTCGATCCCGGCGGAGAGGAAGATGCCGACAGGCACGTCAGCCACGAGGTGGTGGAGGACCGACTCCTCCAGCCGCTCCTGAAACGCGATCTCGGGTTGGGTCAGACCGACGACCCCGCGCTGCGCGCCGCCGCGGCGGAACACGGAGGCGACGGAGAAGTGCGTTCGCAGCTCCGTGCGTCCCCGCTCTTCTTCGACGAAGAATGCGGTGCCGGCCTCCACCAGCCGGATGTCCCTGCGGATCGTGAACGGCTCGGGGACGGAGCCGGTCAGGAAGAACCCGGCCGCACCGGCGGGGTCGATCGCACGCGAGACACGACCGCCTGCGAGCAGCGCCTTCACTTCCGACGCGAAGCGGATCGTCGAACCGTCATCGCTCAGGTACAGCGGCTTGAGGCCGTACGGATCGCGCGCGACCAGCATGCGTCGCCTGCGCAGATCCCACAGCGTGAAGGCATACATGCCTCGAAGCAACCCGAGCATGTCCGCGCCATCGCGGCGATACAGCTGCAGCAGGACCTCGGTGTCGGTGTGCGAGTGGAACCGCGCACCGCCCCGTTCGAGGGAGGCGCGGAGCTCGCGGTAGTTGTAAATCTCGCCGTTGAACGCGATGACGAGCTCGCGTTCGACGTCGAACATCGGCTGCGTGCCCTCGACGCTCAGGTCGATGATCGCCAGGCGACGGCTGCCGAGGCCGACGCGACCGTCATCGGAGATCCACGTTCCTCCCGCGTCGGGGCCGCGCGCCCGCATGCTCTCGGTGATCGCCTCGAGCTCGGCCGGACGGACCGCCTCGGCTGTGCCCTTGTAGGCGAAGATTCCGGCGATCCCACACATTAAAGCTCTCTCGGCGTGTCGAGGATCCCATCGGCGACGCCGGCCGCTGGTTGTCGACGACCGCCGTATCGCAGAAGGACCATCAGCAGCAGTCCTGCGGCGGCGGTCCCGTAGCCGATCCATTTCAGCTGATGCACCGCAGTCATCACCGCAGCGGCCGCAAACACCAGCGTCGTGGACCAGATGGCCAGGATCGCTTTGCGGTCGGTTCCGTAGCGGGCGGTGAGGATGTGGTGAATGTGACGGCGGTCCGCCGTGAACATCCTGGCGAGACGGGCAGTGAGAGGGACTGGGGTTCCGCCGAAACGTTGCTTCATCACGATCAGTGTGTCGACGACCGGCAGCGCGAGGGCGAGCATCGGGCCAATGATGAGCAGTGCGGCTGGGGACTTGCTCGGCTTGGCGATCGAGCATGCGGCCAGAAGAAGCCCGATGAACAGCGCGCCAGTGTCGCCCATGAAGATCTTCGCCGGCGGCTTGTTCCAGGGGTAGAAGCCGATCAGGCTTCCCGTGAGCGCGGCCATGATTACGAGCGAAAACATGTCCAACCGGATCACCGCAATGACCGTAAAGGAGGCGGCGATCGTGATCGACACCACGGTCGCCAGCGAGTCCATGCCGTCGATGAAGTTCATCGCGTTCATCACGCCGACGATCCAGAAGACGGACGCAATCGAGCCCAGGAAGCCGAGCTGGAAAACGGAGCCGGCCAGCGAGATCTCATTGAACGAGAAGCCGAACGAAACCAGGATCGCCGCCGCTGCAAACTGCACTACGAACTTCTGCGGAGCATTCGTGCCGATCAGGTCGTCGTAGACGCCGAGGCCGATGACGAGCGAGCCGCTGGCGAGGACGGCGAAAAGGTAGGTGAGATTCTTCGTGACCAGGTCGGCAGCCTGCGGATTGGCAGCGAGGAGCAGCAGCGGAAACCCGAACCCGAAGATGATGGCGACCCCGCCCAGCCGGGGCGTGGCGACGGCGTGCAGCTTGCGCTCACCGGGCTGATCCACGAGGCCGACGCGCTGCGCGCCTCGCCTCACGATGGCCGTCGCCACATACGAGGTGAGAGCACTGCAGGCGAAGAGGAGAAGCAGTGGCGCGTACAGGTCGGACATCGCGCAGTGCGCAGGATAGCAGGGCCGGCGCGGAAGACCGTCAGCAAACCGCGGAGCTGGCCGTCAAACCCTGCCCTCTTCGTGCTGCCTGTAGAATGCGCCGGCAATTCGATTGAGGAGCGTGCATGGCTGAACTTCCCGGAATCGAGCGCGAGACCCTGGACGTCGACGTGGTCATTGTCGGCGCCGGTCCGGCTGGCCTCGCGGCGGCATACAAGCTCGCCGTCCTGATCCGCGCTCACAACGAGTCGGACGCGGAGAAAAAGCTCGAGAACATCTCCATCGCTGTTCTGGAGAAAGGGAAAGAGATCGGCTCTCACGGCATCTCCGGCGCTGTGATGGATCCACGTGGCATCGCCGAGCTCATGCCGGACTGGCTCGAGCGCGGCTGCCCTGTCGAGTCCCCCGTAACCAAAGACGCGTTCTGGTATCTCACCGAGAATCACAAGGTCGCGGCGCCGATCATGCCGCCGCCACTGCAGAACCACGGCAACTACGTCGTCAGCCTGTCCGAGATGGTCCGCTGGCTCGCGCCGATCGTCGGCGAGATGGGCGTCGATCTGTTCCCAGAGTTTGCAGCCTCGCGTGTCCTCGTCGAGAACGGCCGGGTGGCAGGTGTGCGCA
>JANMSA010000839.1:0-10942 GCA_031388865.1 Acidobacteriota bacterium
CACAGAGGAAGGCAGGTTTCTCTGTGGATCTCTGTGCCCTCTGTGTCTCTGTGGTGAACGTCTCTTTCTTGCGACAGGAACAACCATGCGCTCCCTTAGAATCAGCTCCGTGATCCTCGCCCGTGTCATCACCTGCAGCGACGCCGCGGCGGCCGGCGAGCGCGAAGACCGCTCCGGACCCGCTCTCCGGGACCTCCTCACGGCGGAGGGTTATCAGGTCGGCCCCGTCGTGATCGTGGCGGACACGATGGAGCTCATCGCCTCCGCCATCGTCGACGCGACCAGCGAGGGGATCCGGCTGATCGTCACTACGGGCGGCACCGGAATCGCAGCGCGCGACGTCACCCCCGAGGCCACGATGCGTGTGTGCGAGCGGGTCATTCCTGGGTTTGGAGAGCTGATGCGCTCTGTCTCGCTGAAGCACACGGCGATGGCACCTTTGTCCCGTGCGCAGGCCGCGACCAGGGGGACGGCATTAGTCGTGAATCTGCCGGGAAGCGAGCGGGGAGCGGTGGAGAACCTTCGGGCTGTGTTGCACCTCTTGCCGCACACACTCGATCTCCTCGCTGGAAAGACACAACACTCAGGATGAAGGGCGGAAGGATGAAGGATGAACGCGCTCCGGCTCGTCTTCCTGGCTCCCTCGTACTTCATCCTTGAACCAGGAGCCTGATGAATGTCCGTTTTGCCGGGGTTGGAAGTACTGATTGACGACGAGCCTTTCCGCATCCAGGGAAAGCGCATCGGGCTGGTCACGAACCAGAGTGCGGTGACGCGGGACTTTCAGCATGCGGTGAAGCTGCTGCAGAAGGGGCGCGGCTGGAAGCTTGTGGCGCTTTTCGGACCGGAGCACGGGATCTGGGGCGAGGCGCAGGACATGGCCCATGTCGACCATTCGACGGACCCGCTCGCCGGCCTGCCCGTCTATTCGCTCTACGGCAAGAACGAGTCCGACCTCGCGCCGCGACGCGAAGTGCTGAAAGGTCTCGATGCACTGGTGATCGACCTGCAGGACATCGGTTCGCGCTACTACACCTTCATCTACACCATGGCGCTCTGCATGCGCGAGGCGGCCCCGCTCGGCTTGAAAGTGATCGTGCTCGATCGGCCCAATCCCATCGACGGCATTCATCTCGAAGGCAACATCCGCGAGGAACAGTACTCGAGCTTCGTTGGGATGTTTCCGCTTCCGACCCGCCACGGCATGACCGCTGGCGAGCTGGCTCGCTGGTTCGCGCGCTACTACGCGGACGTGCACAAGCTCGAGTGCGACCTCTCCGTAGTGCCGATGAAGGGCTGGAAGCGCTGGATGTGGTGGGGTGACACGGAGCTGCCGTGGGTGATCCCCTCCCCGAACATGCCTACGGTCTACACCGCGGCCGTCTATCCCGGGATGTGCCTTTTCGAAGGAACCAATCTGAGCGAAGGACGCGGAACGACGCATCCGTTCGAGTTCTTCGGCGCGCCCTGGCTGGACTCTTTCAAGTTCGCCGACCGCCTCAACAAGCTGGAGTTGCCGGGAGTGCGCTTCCGCCCCCACTACTTTCTGCCGATGTTTCACAAGCACGCCGGGAAGGTCTGCGGCGGAGTGGAGATGCACGTCACCAATCGCGCCACGTTCGAACCGTATCGCACAGGCCTGTGGTGCGTGAAGGTTGCGAGGGACATGAACACGGACGAGTTCAAGTGGCGCACCGAGACTTACGAGTTCGTCTCCGACCGGCTGGCGATCGACCTCCTGGCGGGCAGCTCGAAGTATCGCGAGCTCGTCGAGAGCGGCGGCGACATCGACGACTGGGTCGCCGAATGGGAAGAGCCGCTGCGCGAGTTTGCCCGCTTCCGCGACGAGTTCCTTCTCTACCGCGAGTGACTGTTGGCGGTTGGCGGTTGGCCTGCCGATTCGTGGCGGCGCTCACCGCTGTCATCCCGACCCCTTCGGCTTCGCTCAGGGCAGGCTCCGGGAGGGACCTGGGGCTCGGGTGGAAGCCAATTGCCTCGTGCCTCGGAGGAGGGTGCGCACACCACCACACGATGAACGTACAGCCTCGAGATTTTCAAAGCCGATGATCTGCCCACTGATCGTCAGCGGTTGGGCCGGCGTCGCTCCGAGGTCAGGGGCAACTCGCACCACCCGAGCTCCAGGTCCCTCCCGGAGCCCGCCCTGAGCGAAGCCGAAGGGGTCGGGATGACAACCAAGCCACAAGGCCGGTACGGCCGATGGCTGGTCGCTCCGCCACCGCGACCCTCATGCCAACCGCCAACCGCTACTGCATACTCTCAGCAGTGCTCGAGATCCTTTACGAAGACGACGCGCTCATCTTCATCAACAAACCACCGGGCATCGTCGTACAACAGCGGATGTACTCCCCGGACGAGCCTTTCCTGCACGACATCGTGGCCCGGCACACCTCCCCCGCGTATCTGATGCAGCGCCTGGACCGCGGCACGAGCGGGGTGATGTTTTTCTCCAAGCGCAGCGACATCAATGTCCGCCTGACGCGGCAGTTCGAGCGTAAGCGCATCGAGAAGCGCTATCTGGCGATCTGCGAGGGACAGCTTGGCGAGCCGCAGACGATCGACGCGCCCATCGCGCGCATCGGTGCCATCAAGTTCGGCGTCAGGGACGGCGGAAAGGACGCCATCACGCACGTCCGGCCACTCAGTGCCGCGCCGCAGGGCTCAGTGCTGGCCATCCGCCTCGAGACTGGCAGAACGCATCAGATCCGTGTCCACCTGGCCGCCATCGGTCACGGGTTGGCAGGTGACTGGCTCTATGGAGAGAAGAACGCGGCGCGGCCGATGCTGCACGCGGAACAGCTCGAGATGACGCATCCATTGACGAATCAAGTACTTCGGGTTGCGGCTCCGGTTCCCGAGGATTTTCAGGAGGAGATGGAACGCCGCGGAATCCGACCTGTCGAGAGGACAGACGTACCCGGAATAGAACAGCTAAATCACTGACGGAGTTAGAATAACCTTCCCGCCCGAGTCGTTTAGATAGGCACAGGAGACAACCGATGAAACACCTTACACGCATCGCCGTGGTCGCATTGATGTTCGTCCCGCTCGTGGCCTCGGCGCAGTTCCGGGACCTGGATGCGGCCATGTCGAACCTCGAGCGCGGTTTCGGTGGCGGAGACGTCGACGCAATCGTGTCGGGGATGGACTCGGATGAGCAGGTCATGCTGCAGTTCCCTGATCTCGTGGACAAAAGCGGATTCTTCGGCCGCGATCAGGCCGCATATCTCCTCGACGGCCTCTTCAACAAGGTCAAACCGAGCGGATTCGAGCCGGTCAGCTCCAGGGGCCAACGTGCCGAGGGGCAGCATCACATCAAGGCGCGGTGGACGATCAACGGCGGTCCGCGCGACCTCTACATCACGCTGAAGCAGAAGGGAGACCGCTGGTCGGTCGTTTCGGTTCGCTCCGGCGGTTAAACTGCGCGGGTGATGAAGTACTCCTGGATCGCCGTCGCACTCGCGACGGCGATTCGTCTTTACGGCGGCGCGCGGCCATGGGTGGCCGGCCTGGTCATCGCGCTGGCTCTGGCTGCCGTGTTGGTGGGGCGGCTGGCGGCCTCCACTCGCGCATCCAGCAGCAGCTGGCTCAGGTGGGCAGAAGCTCATCGCTCCTCACTCGCGGCGCTCGTGCTCGTTGCTGTAGCGCTGCTCGACCTCGCTTTCCTCTGGCGGTTGCAGGTCACCCGCCGCGATTTCCTGGAGAAAGCCAGGGAACACCTGGCGTCCGATGTCGGGCGCGTCCGCACGAGGATCGCCACGCTCGAGCGCGAGCTCGACTCGTCTGCCGCACGCATCGCTGCAGGCGTCGCTCGAGTGAACGCTACCGATCGTGGACGACTGTTCACGATCCTGGAGCCTGAGGCGTCGCAACCGGGACGGGGTGCGAGAATCCTCGACTCCTCTGGCCAGCCTGTGTCGTGGTGGGGCGAGGACTATCGCGCCCCTGCCGATCGCACCTATCAGTTCGATGTCACCAACCTCTACGTGACGCGATCCCGTTCGGCGGGTGCGCTCACCGTGCAGTCTTTTGCTCGCATCGAGAACGTCCAGGGACGCCGGGTGACCGTCCATCCTGACGATGAGTGGATTGACTCGATGTACTTTCATGGCGGCTTTCCCCGACTGGTGGAAGGTCGTCAGCGTTTCCCCATTGCGCGCCGCGGCGACTCGGCGTTGTGGATCGACGCGACGCTCCGCGACTCCAGCGAAGTGCTCGATCGAATGGAAGCCGAAGGAGAGAGCGCCGCGGCCGTGCTCCTCGCACTGGGAGCGATCGTCCTTGCAGCAGGATTCGCCAGCCCCGCGCCTGACTCCCGGGAAACGGTCGCAGTGACTCTGTGCGCCATCGCTGCACGCATCGCGCTCCTCGGCGTGCGCGTTCCTCACGATCCTCTGGCCATCTTCGGTTTCGACCTCTACGGCTCGCGCATTCTCGGGCCGCTCAGCAAGTCCCCGTTCGACCTGTTGCTCACCGCGGCAACAATCCTCCTGCTGGTCGGGCTGTGGCGCCCGTTCCTCTGCAAGACCCCCATCGTCGTGCGTGCGCTCCTCGCGGCTTCTGCGGTCTGGGGCTATATCCTGCTCCTCGAGAACTTCGTCGCCAACACGCGCATCGCGGTGATGCCCGACCACGTCCTCCCCGCGACGGTCGCGCAAGCAGTGCTCTTCACCGCCGTGCTCTTCTTTGCGTTCACGGTCGTCAACCTCGGATGGACACTCTTCGCGCGCTTCCGCGTCGAGAACGCTCTTTACCGCGTGGTGGTGCCCGCGATCATCGTGGCCATTGTCGTGTTCTTCCCGCTGCAGACTTTCAGCCGCGCGAGCGCGCAGAAGTTCATCGCCGAGACCTACGCTCCGCTCGTCGTCGGCGAGGGGGGACAGCTGCGGTCGATGATCGAGACGACGCTCCAGAGCGAGTTCGCTCGCATCGATCTCTCCACGATCCTTCCGGACGACTACCGGTACATCAGCATGGAAGACCTGGCGTACGCGCTGTGGCTGCGCTCGGATCTGTCGAGATGGCGCGTGCCGGCCGTGATCACGATCAAGGACGAATTCACTCGCTCCACGATCTCGCGGTTCGGCGTAGGGCTGCCGCAGTTCGACGAGACTCCGGGAGGCGAGAAGAGCGAGATTCTCGAGGTCGGACGCATTCGCAAGGTGCTGATGCGTCACGAATTCGTCGTCACAGCCCTCGGCACGACCATCGGCGAAGGAAGTGTGCATGTCGTCAATCCGGCGGACCCAGGCGCGACCGCATTCGCCGATGTCTATCGTGACTTCTTCCACGTAGGAACGGACCAGACGACGGGCTGGCATCAGCAGAGAGAGCCCGCCGTCTATGATAAGGACGGCAACCCCCAGGGCACGGTCACGTACCGCTTGCCGCAGAGCCCGCGCAGGTACTTCGCGGGGCTGATTCCAGGCAAAGGCGCATGGGTGCGCTCGGCCGATGCGGCGCAGACAGCGCTCTACGTGCGGCGCGGTGAGAACGCGCTCTATGTCTTTCCGTTGCAGCTTCCCTCGCCCGCTCAGCAGATCCGGCGCGCAGGGGGCGCGGCGATCTGGGCGCTGGTCGCCCTGGTCCTGGCGCTGGTCTGGCGCTCGATGCCGAAACTTCCACTGTTGCTGCGAGGACCGTGGAATCTGGACTTCCGCGCGCGTACGTCGATCTACGTCACCGCGGTGGTGATCCTCCCGCTGGTCCTGTTCGTCCTGTTTGTGCGGGCGTATCTCGCCGATCGTCTCGACGCGGAGTACCTCGATCGCGGCCAGATCGCGCTCAATGCCGCGCAACGCGTCATCGAGGACTACATCGGCTCCCAGCAGTCGCCCACACCGGAGCAGGTTCTGGATGATCAGATCTTCTCGTGGCTCGCGCGCGTCATCGGCCACGACCTGCACCTGTACCGCGGCGAGCGGCTGATGGCCTCCAGCCGCCGCGATCTATTCGCGGCCCACGTGGAATCGGAACGGCTTCCGGGCGACGTCTACCTGGACATCGTCCTGCGGACGAAACAGATGGTGCGCGCGGAGCGGACTCTGGATAGCGAGCCGAACGGGCCGACCCAGTACGTGGAGATCTACAGTCCGATCAACCTCAACACCGGGAGGAGCTACACCCTGGCGCTGCCGTTCATCGTGCAGGGTCGCCAGATCGAGGCGCAGGTGAACGATCTTGCCACCACCATCTACCTGCTGCTGGTGTTCCTTGCGCTGGCCGGGATCGCCGTGGCATTCCGTATCGCTCGGGTCGTGACCACGCCGGTGCAGGGACTGGTCGCGGGCGCGCGTGGCGTGGCACGAGGCGACTTCGACGTTCGTGTCGCCGTCCCTGCGGATCGCGACCTGGGCCTGCTCGTGACCACGTTCCGCGACATGGCCCATTCCATCCGGCAACAGCAGGAAGACTTGCGTCACGAGCGGGACCGCCTGCAGACGCTGCTGGAGAACATCAACGCCGCCGTGGTCGTGCTGGACGGTGATCGAAGCGTCGGCGCGACCAACGCGATGGCGCGGCGTCTGTTCGGACCCGATGCCTCCCTCCCGCCGGCGATCGACGACTTTCTCGCAGGGCATCAATCCCGACGCATCGAGTCGAAAGAAGTCGCCGTCACCGTCGAAGGCAACGAGCGAACGCTCCGTGTTTCGATCCTGCCACTCCCCGACACCGATGAAGAGATGCTCATCGCGGAAGATGTGACGGAGATCCTGCGGTCGAACCGGCTCGAGGCCTGGGGTGAAATGGCGCGGCAGGTCGCGCATGAGATCAAAAACCCTCTCACGCCGATCCAACTGACGGCGGAGCATCTCCGGGCAGTTGCCGATCGTGACGATCCCAACCTGCCCCAGGTTGTCCGCGCCGCAGTGGAAAACATCCTCCGGCAGGTCGTGACTCTGCGCGAGACCTCAAAGGAGTTCAGCGACTACGCTTCGCTGCGCCAGCCGCAACGCAACCCGCTCGACCTCCAGAAGCTACTCGCCGATCTCGCATCAGGCTACGCCGAGAGCCAGGAGCGCGGCATCGACTTTGTCGCCGAGATCGACCCTTCGACGCCCCGTGCGTTCCAGGGCGACGAGCGCCTCCTCCGCGGCGCCGTCGCCAACCTGATCGAGAACGCCTTCCAGGCCGCGCCCGGTGGCCGCGTTCGCCTCAGCAGCCAGTGCGTCGATTCCAAGGTCAGGATTCAAGTCGAGGACTCGGGACCAGGGATCGCCCCCGAGCTCCTTCCCAAGATCTTCGATCCCTACTTCTCGACCAAATCCAGTGGCACCGGCCTCGGCCTTGCCATCGCTCGCAAAGCCATCGAGGAGCACGGGGGAACGATCCATGCCGAGAATGTGAGCCCGGGATTGCTCGTTGTGATCGAATTGCCAGTCCGATGAGACGACTCCTTCTCACCAGCATTGCCCTCACGCTGCTCGCGAGCCCCCTCGCGCGCAGCGATATGGACGCAACTCGTGCGACGCTGCGGGCGCATTTGTTGAAGCTCATCAATCGCGACCGGGCGCTTTACAATCTGGCACCCGTCGAGCTCGACCTTCAGGCATCCACCATCGGCGACGAATACTGCCGGGCCCAGATCCGCAACCGCACCACAGGCCACTACACAACCGACGGAATCGCACCCTACACACGCTATTCGGCCGGCGGTGGCAACGATGGTGTGAGCGAGAACGCCGCGGCGTGGTCCGCGACGTATACCTTCAACGAACGCGCGCTCTTCGAGATGGCCCGTCGCTCCCAGGACGCGATGATGGCCGAGGCGCCTCCGGCAGACGGCCACAAGCGGACGATGCTCGATCCGCACGCCACTCACGTCGGCATCGGCCTGGCGTGGGAAAAAGGCGAGTTCCGCCTCGTGCAGGAGTTCGTCCGCCGGCACATCGCCTGGACACGGCCTCTGCCGCGCTACGCGCGTGCGGGGCAGACTGCCCTGATGAGCGGCCGCGTTGCCGGCGGCTTGCGGGTGGAGGGAGTGACCGTGCATCACGAGCCGTTGCCGCGCCACATGTCGGCGTTCGTCGCCAGCTCGATCTCGACGTACTCACTGCCCGAGAAGCGCCGCGACTATGTCCCTCGAGCCCGGGGCGTTAGACGCACGTTGTCGAGCGCACGTCGCGGTGACGTCTCCGTGACCGAAGACGGCTCGTTCTCACTCGCCGTGCCGTTCCCCGACGGCCCCGGCCTGTACACGGTGGTGGTCTGGGTCAGAAAGAACGGAGAGACGACGCCGTTTTCCGCGAGCAACGTATCGGTGCGCGTCGCCAACGATGCGCAGACGCAGGTCCGCGCCGGCGCCGCCGCGCGCTGACCGTCGCGCGACTTGGAGCTGAGATGTCTGCGCGTCAGAACATGCCTCAGGCGACAAGGGCCTGGACAACCCGCGCTGGCCGTGCCGGTCTAAACGACGATCCAGAGCGGTTCCGCGCGGGCGACGGCCTGGCGGGCTGAGAGCATCAGTTGCACGTACGTCTGCACGTCCAGATCGGCATCGGGGTCTTCGTGCTCGAGGTAATGCGCGGCGAGCTGCATCAGCTCGACGTCGTCCATCGGCAGGGACGCAGCAGCGGCGAAGCGACGCAGCTCTTCCAGTAACGCGGGCAGACTGCCCACCTGCAGCGGATCGGCGACATTTGCGATCGGCAAGAGCTCGACTCCGCTCGCCACCGACGGCAGATACACAGCCTGGTACGCATCGACACCCGTCAGCTGCGGCGCGAGATCCAGTGCGCGCAGGACGCGCGTCTGCAGCGCACGCCAGCCCATCGCAGCGACGGGCTCGGAGCGATAAGCCTCGCCACTCTGATGCGGCGTAAACCGTTTGCGCAGCTCTGCGTCCATGGCGCGCGCAAGTTCATCTCCGAACACGTCGGACGCTGCTCCGACCACGAATGTGAGGGACACTCGCGCGGATTCTAGAAGATTGCGCCGGCAAACGGGCACCCCTTGCCCGTCAAGGCGCGCCCGGCCGCGTACCCAACCACCGACTTGGTTTCTGACTCCACCCTGGTGGTTGCCGGCCGCCTACTTCGTCTGCATGTCGATCATCCGGTGGATTGCTCTCGTACACACGTCGCAGAATCCGACTTCGTTGCGCGTGAACATGATGCAATCGGCTTCCGGCCGATACAGTCCCTTCGCCTCATACGAGGCGCCCTCGAACGCGCCCACTTTCCCCGCATGCGTCTGCGCGGTGAGGAACTTCGTCTCCCACTCCTGCTCCCGGCGGAAGAGCGCGTCCATCTGCGACTCCGGCACATTCGCCCCGCGAAGCTTGCGGCGCTCGGCCTGGTATTCACGTTGGTGTTTTTCGAAAGCTTCCTTGTCCCACGGCGTCGGCAGCGGCGTGCCGGCGGCGACCATGTCCATCCACTTCGGGCGAGCGCCGTTCGCGGTCACGTTCGGCTCCCACGGCTCCGGGTGCTCGGTGCCGCCGGTCTCGTACGCAACGTCCGAGGTGTAGTACTCGTCGCCGAGGCCGGCGAAGTGATGGCCAAACTCGTGGATGAAGACGTACTCGGAAAAGCCGCTGTCGACAGACGCCGTGGCCTGGTCGTTGAAGATCCCCCCGCCCCCGTATTGCTTCTCGTTCACCAGAATCTCGATGAAGTCGTAGGGCGCCGAGGACGCCACATCGCGGAGCGCCTTGTTGTCGAGCGTGAGGATGTAGCGCTCGGAATCAAAGATGTTGTATTCGACGCCCGTCGCGCTGCGGCGGTCGTCGCGCGTGCGTGGCCGATGCACGCCGCTCTTCGTTGCGGTCAGCTCCAGCACGCGCACGTTGAAATCGTTCTTGCGCGACCGGAACGGCTCCGTGGCAAAGAGCTTCCCGACCAGACGCTCCACATCCTTGCGAAGCTTCGCCATCTCGTTCTCGGCGTACCCCTCGCCGATGACGAGCAGATCCACCTTCTGCGACGGTGGCCCGTTGTCGAGATACGACCACACCTTGCCCGCGGGGCGGATCGTCGCCGGATTCACGAAACGCGAAGAAGGGTCGACGACCGTCGACCAGACCTGCTGGAATGCGTTCCGCGCGTCGCGCTTCTTCAGCACGACCTGCACTTCCTCTTTCGGCCAGGGAAAGCGGAGCGACTCGTGGAAGGTAGCCGGTCGCTCCTTGGCCTCGCCGGTCGTCTCCCATTCGCCGTAGACGGATGCAAACCCGCGCGAGAACAGGACCTGGTTTGTGTCGCGGTCGATGACCTCGAAGTAGTACTTGCCCAGATTGGAGGTGTCGACGAGTCGGGTACGGTTGCCTGGCCATGGACCATCTGCCACGACGCGGTCGAGCGCGACGATCTCGTCGCCCTTCGGCGTGGAGGTGTGAAAGTAGTCGACGCGCATCGTGCGATCGACGAAGAGCTCGTCGAAGGACGCCGCACAGACGGGAAACGTAGCGAGGCAGAGCAGCAGAGCGATCACGCGCATGCGGCGATTGTAGCCCTCGATCTCTGTGTCCTCTCCACACGAACGCCGTCTTTCTGCGGCAGGCGCAAAGATGCAAGCCGTTGGCGCGGACCAGCGCTCTGTCATCCCGAGCCAGGGAACGGCAGAGGGCTGCCGTAGAAGTGGTGATGACACACGTCCTCATGTTCACGCCTGGATGGCCACGAGAGGACCCCTCATCCGCCTTCGGATCGGGATAGGGGGGAGCCTCACGGCCCTCCCCCTCCCACACCACCGTGCATGCGGGTCCGCACACGGCGGTTCGGTCAGTTAAGCCGGTTGCCAGAGTCATCTCTCGCTCTCGGCCAGGCTTTCGGATTCGTATCTCGCCAGGGACGATTCGGTACCCTTCCGATCCGGCGTCCGGGCTTCACCCTTTCGCTCGGCCGTGAAGGCCAGCTCTAGCTGGATTTTCTGCCGCGTGTCGCCCATGAGATTTACGCCCTACTTCCCTTCCAGACCGTTCGGG
>JANMSA010000855.1:0-4543 GCA_031388865.1 Acidobacteriota bacterium
AAACCCCCCTCCCCCCCGCATGGGGGCACGAGGTTGCGTGGGGGGCGCTCGTCCAGAACCACATCCTGACCGCCAGCGCCGTCAACACGACGCTCGTCGCGTGGAACGAGTCGAACGGGATCACGAACTCCGTCTGGATCGGTATCCGTGACCGCAACGGCGCCTGGATCGAACGCCGCATTGCGAACGAACAACAGGGGATGAGCGCGGCCAGCGATGGACGCGACTTCGTGGTGATCACGATCGACGAGGGCGAATCGTTCCGGTGGTCGGCGACGTTCGTGAACGAACTGGGGCAGGTCACCGCCAGAACCCAGAAATACGAACCGTTCTGGGCCGGTGCAATTGCGTGGACCGGAACGCACTACGCGGTCGCGCGGTTGGATGCTCAACTCAACCTCTATGCGCAGCTGCTCGATCAGAAGGGCCTCGTCTCCGTGCCGGTCCTGCTCGCAGCCGCCTCGGAACAGTCTGGATTTGTGCACTCGGCGGGAATCGCGTCCGCCGACGGCGCCAACCTCTTCGCCGTGTGGCACACCAATCGACTCGCCCCTTGCTTTCCATGCGGTAGTCACGATGGAAGGGACACGAAGGTCTGGGGAAGACGACTGACGGCCGAGTTGCAACCGATCGGTCCGGCTCTGCTCATCGCCGATGACCCGGCAGAATACGCCAGTGTTGCGTGGGACGGCCGCGACTATGTGGCGATGTGGAGTCCCTGGAACTCGACGCTTGGAGCACGCCGCATCTCGCCGACGGGCGTCCTCCGCTCCCCGTTCGAAATCCCCCGGCTTCGGCCGGGCCGGCGTGCGGAACAGCAGCCTGTCGCCGTTCGACTCACAGGTGGAATGGGGGTGACGTGGGGCGCGGGTGGAACGGGCGAACTGATTCTGCTGGATGAAGCAGGACTTGCGGCTCGCCACCTTCTCGGTCAGGGTCACAGCAACGCTCTGGTTCGGCTCCCCGACGGCCGCACCGGTTTCCTGGAGATCGTGCCGATGACCGCGGCACCCCATCACGGCGCCCCGCGCGTCCTGATGGCCGTCGGTGACAGCATTCCACTCGAATCGATGCCGGACGCTCCTGCGCTCGAGGGGCACCTCGAACGGGGCCGTATCGCTCTGACCTGGACGGCACCGGGGCAACCGGTGAACGGGTACCGCATCGAGTATCGCGCCGGCCGCACAGCTGCTTGGAACGAGCTCGATAGGTTCTACGCGGCCGATGCAACGTCCGCGACGATCGCTCCCTGGCGTTCCGGGCAGATCGAGTTTCGCATCCGCGCATGGAACGATGGCGGTGCCGGAGCGTACTCGACACCGGTAACGCTGATGCTCGCCAAACAGCGCGCCGTGAGGCGGTGAGCCTCCAGGGGACGACCGTGTCGCTCTCTGGGGTATCGGCAAAAGACTAGTGGTGACAGCTAAGGATGAAGGGTGAGGTCAGACCCCACCTTGATCCTGGTCTCGATTGCGAGACCAACGAGCCTAGTAGGAATGGTCCATCTCGTCGGTCTGAGGCAGGCCACGTTAGTGTTCCATCGGTGAAAGGGCGCACTCTGACGCTACGGCTGCCGTCCGAAGCCGCCGGTGAGCTTTGGCTTACGGCGCTCTTTCTTCACGATGGCCACGCCCTCGGGCCCGCCCACAATCGCCACGTCGTCACCCTTCGTGACGCCGGAAGCAGTGACCGGCGCGACCGGAGCGATGGGAGCAACGGTCGCCGTTACGGGCTCGTCGTCTTCGAGCCACTGCGCGCGTGCTGCAGGCTCCACCAGCATCGGATCGGCATGGGTCGCCTCGTCTACAGGGGGGGCAGCCTCCCGGATGATCTCAGGCGTTTTCTGCTCGACGTGGTTGTCGACCCGACGGTCGAAGAGACCGCCATAGGTGTCGCCTGGCCGCCCGCGCATCTCAGACCGGATACTGATCCCCACAAAGACGATCAGGGCAGCAAGCATGAACCACCCGAAGTTCTTCAGGGTCAGGTAGCGCTTCTGTTGTCTCCGATCACGGATCGGGACGATAAGATCGGGTCGTTGGCGGGCCATGTTGCTGTTTTGTACGGCAAACACGCTGCCAGAAAAGGGGCGCAAATGACGCAGATCGCAATTGTCGGGGCCGGTTGGGGAGCGCGGGTGCAGGTGCCGACCTTCCGCGAGGCCGGCCTGGACGTCGTGCAGGCGACCAGGGACCACTGGCGCGAGGTGATCCACAGGCCCGGTGTCGATCTCGTATCGATCGTCACCCCGCCCTCCGAACATCGGGAAATGGTGCTCGCCGCTCTCGCGGCCGGAAAGCATGTGTTGTGCGAGAAGCCCACCGCCCTCGACGCGAGCGAGGCCGAGGAGCTCGTCGCCGCCGCGAACGAACATCCCGGCCGCATCGCGCTCATCGATCACGAGCTGCGCTTCCTCCCCTCGTGGCGGGAGGCACGCACGCGCATCGCGACCGAGCTCGGCGAGGTGCGCTATGCCGAGATGAAGTACTCGAGTCCCGCGCGGGGGGATCGGATGCGCGCGTGGAACTGGTGGAGCGATGCGAGCCGCGGCGGCGGCATCTGGGGAGCCGTCGGATCGCACTTCGTGGACGCGTTGCGCTACTTCGGACTCGAGCCGGAGTCCGTTCGGGCAACTCTGGCCACCGTCATCGGCCAGCGCCCCTTCGAGGCTGAAACGCGACCCGTCACGGCGGACGATTTCGGCGCCATCCAGTTACGACTGCGCGGCGGCGCGCTCGCAATCATGCAGTTCAGTGTCGTAGCCACAGGGCCGGACGAGCCGAGCGTGATGACGATCTACGGGGAGCTGGGCGCAATGCGCTTCATCGGTGAAGAGGTCCTGCTCTCGAGGGGAGGCGCGGCGTTCGCGCGGATGGCCGGCGGTCCGCTCGAACAGCGTCCCGGCAACTCCCCCGGCGGCGCGTTCGGTACCGGCACACTCCACCTCGGACGGGCGCTGCGCGCGGCGCTCGATGACGGCGATCGTCAGGCACTGGCGCCGGCCGCCACCTTCACGGACGGACTGATGCAGCAGCGCGTGCTGGATGCCGCGCGAGAGTCGTCGGCGAATGAAGGTGGCTGGGTTCAGGCCTGAGAATCAGCTCTCAGCTCGCAGCTCTTAGCTCTTAGGAGGCCCCGCCCGACCACGACTTTCGTGGCCGACCTGCGGGCAGTGAGCTTCTCACCGTGCCCGCCATTGCCTACTGCCTACTGCCCGCTGCCCACTGCCTATTGCCTGCTGGCGAAGAACGCAGCAGGACGACGCCGCAGACGAACAGCGCAGCCAACGCAGGCGTGATCAGCATCGCCTCCACCGGAAACGCGGCGCGGTGCACCAGCATCTCGAACGGCTCTTCCGCAATGAGCAGCACGGCCACGATCGCCACCGCCGCAGTGGTGCGCCATCGCAGCAGCGCCACGGCGATCGGGATCACGAGCACCATGTAATGCAACCAGACTACGGTCGCGGACAGAAGATAGATCAGCACGCCCAGTCCGACGAGCAGCGGTGCGTCGTCGCTCTTCCAGCGCAGGATCGCGGCGCAGACGATCATCAGCAGGATCGCTGCGAGCAGGTAGCTCACCCACTCTCCATACTGATGAAAGAGCGTCAGGGCAGGCGTGACATTGCGCTCCATGCGTCCGGGCAGACGGTGATAGAACTCGTTGGCCGCCGCGATCCACTGCAGCCATACGCGCGGCGAACCGTAGCTGATGCTGCCGATGGCGAACGCGGCGAGCGCTCCAGCCGCGCCATATGCCAGCTCGATGAGGAGGCGGCGATGCTCGCGACGCGCGAGACGCGCAACCGCGAGTAGCGGCGGGACGAACATCACGTTCGGCTTGAAGAGCAGCAGCGCGCCCAGGAGGAGCCAGTGCAGGGGGAATGAACCGGTTTGCTGGTTGCTGGTTGCTGATCGTGTGTGGGTCCGGTGTTCGACCCAGAGGAACACGCCCAGAGCAGCAAGCTGAATGGAGTTGACGTTGCCGACGCGGAGGTCTGCCTCGAATCCGCGATACCAGAGCAGAAGTGCGGCCAGGAGAAAAAGCGATGCGGCCCACGACACTCCAGAGCTGCGGCAGAGCAGCAGCACTCCCCCGATGAACATCGCCAGCACGAACACATGGTTCTGTGTCAGCGCGCGGTCGTAGTCGCTGCTGGCCCAGCGTAGCGTGGTGAAGAGAAATGGACTGGAGACGAGGTCGAGACGGCGACGGCGCTGCGCGTCGTACTTGCGCAGCTCCGACGAAGAGCGTTGCGCGCGCTCGAAGTACTCCTCACCGACCCGCTCCTGTACCTCCGGGCCATAGATGTTGTCCACATCTGCGCGTCCGGCCAGCTGGCCTGCCACGAAGTAGATGTAGAAATCGAGACCGGCAGCGCGCTCGTTCTGCCGCCACACGACCAGAATCGCATAGAGCGTGGCGCCGGCAGCCACCGCGGTCAGGGCGATTCGCAAAGCGCGCGTCACGAGACGCGCAGTGTAGCCGAGCGGCCGTACGGAAGCGGTTTCAGGCTTCCAATTCAGGCTTCCCGTGATCG